>NZ_JAPDNV010000007.1:0-181781 GCF_026013155.1 Paenarthrobacter sp. PAE-2
CGATCACCCCGGTCACCGCAGCCTAACCCACCCCTACTTTCGTATTAGTTGGGTGGCGGTGCGGGGCGGGGCCTTGTGGGGTTGGTTAGTTGGGGACCAGGGTGCGGTCGCGGAGGGCGAGGTAGATCTTGTCCCGCGCGATGGGGAGTTCGCCGAAGCGCACCCCGGTCGCGTTCCGGATCGCGTTGGCCAAGGCCGGTGCCACGGGGTTGAACGGACTCTCGCTCATGGACTTGGCGCCGAGCGGCCCCGTGGAGTCGTTCGTCTTGGCGAAGTAGACCTCGCTCCGGGGCACGTCCGCGAAGGAGGGGATGTGGTACTGCCGCAGGATGTCCGTGGTCACGTGCCCGGAGTCGTCAACTTTGACCTCCTCATACAGCGTGGCACCCAAGGCCTGCGCAATGCCGCCCTCGATCTGCCCCCTGCACTGGCGTGGGTTGACCACGACGCCGGCGTCGGCAGCCTGGACACTCTGCAGGATCCGCAGTTCTCCCGTTCCGGTGTTCACGGCAACCCTGAATCCGTGGACGTTGAAGGCAACCGAACGCGGCGTGCCTCCCCAGTTCCCGTCGGTGGCGAGGCGGACGCCTTGGAGGCGGGCGGCGTCGTAAATTTCCTTCAACGGCACCGAACGGTCGCCGCACTCCACGGCTCCGTCCACCAAGCGGCAATCCGCCAACGGCACGCCTGTGAGGGATGCGGCGACGGTCTGGATCCGGGTGGCGAGCTCGAGCGCGGCCGCGAGGGTAGCCTTCCCGGCCACCACTGTCCCTGCCGAACCGAAGGCGCCGGTGTCGTGCTCCACCAGGTCCGTGTCCGACTGCCGCACCTGAATGGCGTAGGCGGAGGTCCCCAACGCGGTGGCAGCCAGCTGCGCATGCACGGTTGTGGTGCCGTTCCCGAATTCCGCAGTTCCGACGTCGACGGCGAACCTGCCGTCCGCTTCGAGGCTCACCCGGGTGTGGGCGAAGTGGCCGCGCGGCGGGACGGTGTCGATCATGGACAGTGCCGCGCCTTCGCCGGTGAGCCATTCCGGGCCGAGGTCATCCAGGCCCGCGGCGCGGTAACGTTCCTTGCCACGGTCAAGGGCGTCCCGGACAAGTGACACGCATTGGTCCAGGCCGTAGCTGCCGTAATGCACATCTTCTTCGGGTTCGGGGGTGGTGGAGAGCATGTGGTCGCCCGGCCGGACCATGTTCTTGAGCCGGAACTCCAGCGGGTCCATGCCAATTCCGACGGCAAGCTCATCAATGGCGGACTCGATCGCGAAGATCATCTGGCTGAGGCCATAGCCGCGGAAGGCACCTGCAGGAACCGTGTTGGTATACACCGCCTGCGCATCGACCTTCTTGTTGACGCACTTGTACACGGCCAGGGATTCGCCGCAGCCATGGAACATGACCCCCGGAGCGTGGTTTCCGTAGGCGCCGGTGTTGGTGATGACATCCAGTTGCAAGGCCGTGAGGTAACCGTCGCGGTTGGCTCCCGCCTTGAGCTTGATGGTGAAGGGGTGCCGGGTAGTGGTGGCCGTAAACTGCTCGGTCCGGGTGAATTCCAACTGCACCGGGCGTTTGAGGGCCAGCGCCGCTAGTGCCACGAGGTCCTCCGTCAGCACTTCCTGCTTGCCCCCGAAGCCGCCGCCGACGCGTCCTGCCACCACGCGGACCGACTCTTCCGGAAGGTTGAACAGCCGGATCAGGGTGCGCTTGACCAGGAATGGAACCTGGCTGGAGGAGCGGACGATCAGCCGGCCGTCCTCGTCAACCCACGCGATGGCCGAATGCGTTTCCATGGCAACGTGCTGCACACGCTGCGTCCGGTAGGTGTGTTCATGGACGAAGTCAGCGGCGGCAAAGCCCTCCTCCACACTGCCGAGCTCCGCATGGACTTCAGCCACTACGTTGTCCAAGGGCCGTGCGATCCGCGTAGCCACCGCGTCTTTGTCGCCATGGATGACGGGAGCGCCGGGAAGGATGGCTTCCTGGGGCGTGAAGACCGCGTCCAGGAGCTCGTATTCCACTTCCAGTGCACGGGCACCTGCCTCGGCTGCGCCCACCGATTCCGCTACGACGGCGGCAACCCGCTGCCCGATGAAGCGCACCACGTTATCCAGGACGCGGGTGTCGTCGGGATCGTCCGTGTAGTGCTCGTGCTGGGCGGTGGAGAAGAGTTGCTGCGGGGCGTCTTCATGAGTGAACACGGCCACGACCCCCGGCACGGCAAGTGCAGGCGCCTTGTTGATGGACACGATCCGTGCATGCGGGTGCGGCGAACGGACCAGCTTGAGATGGAGCAGGCCGGGCAGCTGGTCCGCTGGAACATCAAGGGCATACCTCGCGGTTCCGGTGACCACGGCCGGGCCGGCGGGTGCGGGCACGTTGTCGCCCAGCTGACCGCGCTGGGGTTCGACGGCGGCGGGTGACTGTGCGCCGGAAACGTCAGCTCCGGCGTCGTGCGTTTCCGGACCGTGCGCGTCCGGACCGTGCCCGCAGACCGCTTCCGCAATGGAGCGGTACCCGGTGCACCGGCAGAGGTTGCCCTTGAGGTTCCGCGGCAGGTTGGCGCGCTGTTCGTCGTCGAACGTTGCGGCGGTCATCATCATCCCGGCGGTGCAGAAGCCGCACTGGAAGCCTTGCGCCTCAAGGAACTGTTCCTGCACGGGGTGAAGTCCGTCGGCCGTGGCGAGGCCTTCGATGGTGGTGACGGCTTTTCCTTCGGCGCGGACGGCCGGGTAGATGCAACTGTGGACGGGCGTACCGTCGACGTGGACGGTGCAGGCCCCGCAGTCACCGCCGTCGCAACCCTTTTTGACGCCGAAGTTGCCTTGCTCGCGGAGGAAGGTGCGGAGGCACTGGCCGGGGCGGGGTGTGGCCTGCGAGGCAGCGCCGTTGATCTCAATTGCCATGGGAGGCCTCCTTCTGGGTGCCTGACGTTTCGGGTTGCGTGGACGGCTGCGGCGAGGTGGCGTGCGGGGGCCAGAAGTCGCCGGACACCGTCATGGATTCGTCCAGCAACTCGGACCGGATTTCCTCGGCGAGCCGGAAGGTCATGTCACGCCGCCATTCGGGGAGCCCGTGGATGTCGTCGTGGTACAGGTCGAGCGGGATGGAATGCTCGACGGCGGCAGCCAGGGCCGCGGCGTCTGGAACCTGATCGGCGGGGAACCGCAGCTGCACCGGCCGCTTGGTGGACGCTGTGACGGTGATGACGAGGCCAAAGACGGGATCCAAACGGCCGATCAGCAGCACGCCGGAACGGCCGAGGTTGCTCAAGGAAAGACGACGGAACGCCACCCGCGCGGAGAGCGCCTCGGCAGGTAGGTGGATGCTTCGCAGCAGCTCACCCGGGGCCAGGACGTTCTCCATCTCCCCCGTGACGAAGTCTGCAACAGGAACGGTCCGGCTGGTGCCGTCGGGGCTGAGGATGGTGGCCATTCCGTCCAGGCCGGCGCACAGCGAGATCATGGGACCGGCGGGCAGGGAGGTGCAAAGGTTGCCGCCCACGGTGGACATGTTCCAGATCTTGAAGGACGCCACGAACGAGTCGCAGCTGGGACGCACCAGGGCCAGGCCGGGCCATTCGCGGTGGGCCGCTTGCTCCGACTCCGGCAAGGCGTACAGTTCAGCCACCGTGCAGGTGGCGGCGAGTTCAATGCCTTCATCGGTGACGGTGATGGCCGGCCAGCCGGCATTGCCGAGGTCGAGGAGCCGCTGCAGGACGGTGCTTCCGTAGGAGAAGAGGACCGTCCCGCCGGCCAGCCAGGCATCCCCTTCCCGCCACTGGGCCGGATCCGTGGTGGGTACCACGGCCTCTATGGTGTTCATGTCCATGAGTCCTCCTCGGTCAGAGAGTCTTGGGTGCCGGTCCCGGCATGAATTGGACCGGAAGTGTCTTTGAGGGAGCGGAACGCTCCAACCCCGTGCAGGCTTCCCCGTGATGCGACGATTTCCGCGGTGATGGATACGGCCACCTCGGCAGGCGTGACGGCGCCCAACTCCAGCCCGATGGGCGAATGCAGCCGTTCCAAGGTCCCGGCGGGCGTGCCCATCTCCAGCAGCGCATCAATGCGTTGCCGGTGGCTCCGCCGCGAACCCATGGCCCCCACGTAGGCGAGGTTCAGGCTGAGCGCTGTTTCCAGCAGGGGAAGATCAAATTTGGGGTCGTGGGTCAGGATGCAGACCACGGTGCGGGCGTCGATGCGTCCGGCTTCTGCTTCGTTCTCCAGGTAGCGGTGGGGCCATTCCGTGATCACCTGGTCCGCCCCGGCGAAGCGGCTTTGCTGCGCGAAGGCGGGGCGTGCGTCGCACAAGGTGACCTCGTAGCCCAGGAGTTGCCCTGCCGGCAGCAGCGCGGCACCAAAGTCGTTGGCTCCGAACACCAGCATGCGGGCCGCCGGCAGACGGCTTTCAACAAACAGCGTGATGGGTTGGGGTTCCGGTTCCTCGCGGGGAGTCTCCCAGCGGTCCAGCGTGACCCAACCGTCGATGCAACCCTCGGGCGGGGCCAGCCGCACCAAACCGGCGCGGCCGCCTTGAAGCAGTGGCTCCACCTGGGCAGCCGCTGCGAAGAGCGTTGCGGGGTGGTCCCCCACCAGCTTGGCCAGTTCAGTGGACTCCATCGCGCGGAAGCGCACAGGATCATGCACGACGACGACTCCCCCTGCGCCGTCCAGCCTGCGGATGAGTGCCAAGGGGCTTGGGGCCTGGCCGTTGCGGGCTGCGGTGGATTCGTCCGCCAGCGATGAGAGCCCGTCCGCAAGGGGTTGGATATGGACTTCCAGTTCCCCTCCACAGGTAAGCCCCACTGCGAAGGCGTCCTCCGCACTGTAGCCGAACGACTCAAGGCGCGGGCCGCCGTCGCGCATTGCTTCCAACGCCGCTTCAACCACGGCCCCTTCCACGCATCCGCCGGACAGGCTGCCCAGGATCTCGCCGGTTTCCGAGACCATCATGGACGTCCCCAAGGGCCGCGGAACCGAGCCGCCGGTTCCAACAATCGTTGCCACAGCGCACCGTTGGCCGGAGACCGCCGGCCGCCAGCTGCCCAGTGAAGGCATCAGATCCAGCATGGCTACACGTCCTTTTCCAGGTGTCCCGGCAGGGTGGCCCGGCCGGGGCAGTGCGCGATCTTGCCTCAATTCTCATTCGGGATGATGGCTGAGGATAGTCGCGCTGACTAAGTTCAATGATTTTGGTGGAGTGGGGCAGGGCTTCATCTCCCTGCCCCACTCGATGGAGCTGCGCGCTCCATGGCGGAGCATCGGCTCCCGGCCGCCGCCCGCCGTCGTCCCTTAATCAGGTGCCCTGCTGTGGAAGGGACCTTCCCTCATAAGGGAGGACGGCTGACGCCTATTCGTGCGGTGGGAGCGGATTCAACGCCGTTTCGGGTGCCGGTTTGCCCGCCGGCACGGGGTTTGCCGCCCCGGTCAGATGCCCATCAGCGCATTGATCGGGCCGCGGGCGAAGTAGATGACGAAGCCGGCCGTGACCACCCACATGAGCGGATGCACTTTCTTGGCTTTGCCGGACGCCGCGTTGACCACTGCGAAGGAGATGAATCCGACGCCGATGCCGTTGGCGATCGAGTAGGTCAGGGGCATAGTGACGATTGTCAGGAACGCCGGGAGTGCAATGGCGAACTTGGTGAACTTGATTTCACGGATCTGGGCCATCATCATCGCGCCCACAACCACCAGGGCAGCAGCTGCAACTTCCAGCGGAACCACCGAGGTGAGCGGGGTGAAGAACATCGATCCCAGGAACAACGCGCCGGTCACCACGGAGGCCAGGCCGGTGCGGGCGCCTTCGCCGATGCCCGCTGCGGAGTCGATGTAGACCGTGTTGGACGAACCGGACGTTGCGCCGCCCACCACTGCGCCCATGCCTTCAACAATGAAGGCGGACTTCAGCTTGGGGAACGTTCCGTCCTTGTGTGCCACGCCGGCGCTCTTGGCCAGGCCGGTCATGGTGCCCATGGCGTCGAAGAAGTTGGTGAACACCAGGGTGAAGACCAGCATGGTGGCAGCCAGGCCGCCGATCCGTGCGAACGAACCGAAGAGATCGAACTGGCCCACGAGGCTCAGGTCCGGGACGGACACCAGCTGGCCGGAGAGCACCGGGGTGTTGAGGTGCCAGCCGCCGGGGTTGTCAGCGCTGCCGGGACCGATCCGGAACACGGCCTCGGCAACAGCGGCGAGGACGGTTGTTGCGACGATGCCGATCAGCAGGCCGCCCTGGATCTTGCGTGCCACGAGGATACCCATGACCAGCAATCCGACGATGAAAACGAGGGTGGGGATGGACGTGATGGATCCATCATTGCCGAGCTGGACCGGCGGGCCGCCCTTGGTGGGACGGACAAAGCCGGAGTCGACGAAGCCGATGAAGGCGATGAACAGGCCGATGCCAACGGTGATGGCGGCCTTGAGTTCCTTGGGTACTGCCTTGAAGATCGCCGTCCGTGCGCCCGTGGCGCCGAAGAGGACAATCAGGACGCCGTTGATGACCACCAGGCCCATGGCTTCGGGCCACGTCACCTCCTGGATGACCGCGACGGCCAGGAAGGAGTTGATGCCAAGGCCCGCTGCGAGACCGAAGGGCAGGTTGGCCACGAGGCCGAAGACGATGGTCATGACGCCGGCCGTGAGGCCGGTGACAGCACCTACTTGCGCTGCCGACAGCCAGCCGCCGGCAACATCCGTGGGAGCGTTGTCGGCAGTGAAGCCGCCCAGGATGAGGGGGTTCAGGATGACGATGTACGCCATGGTGAAGAAGGTGACCAGGCCGCCGCGGAATTCCCGGGCGAGCGTGGATCCGCGCTTGGAGATCTCAAAGAACTTGTCCAGGAAGTTCGGCGGCTTCTTGCCGTTGCCGGCCCCGGGTGCGGTGGTTGCGTGTGCCGCTGCGTGCCCTGCGCCCTTGTCCCCGTTGGGGAGGAGCGCAGCCTGCTTCTCAGCGGCGGTCTGCTTTTCAGCGGTATTTTGCATGTCTGCGGTATCCAGGATTTCCATGTCAGCCACCGGGCCCTAGTAGTCAATCCTGGAATCGAGGGTGTTCCATGTGGTGAACGGCTGGAGGACCGCCGGAGCCTGGGGGTCGCCCAGTTCCAGCTTGGATACCGGCATCAGCTCGTCCCGGTTGTCATTCTCGAAGTACTCGTAGAAGACCGCGTCATCGAAGCCGACGGATGCGGCGTCATGGCGGTCGGCCGCGAAGAAAACGCGGTCAATGCGGGCCCAGAGTGCGGATGCCAGGCACATGGGGCACGGCTCGCAGCTGGTGTAGAGGGTTGCTCCGCTCAGGTCGAAGGTTCCCAATTCGCTGCAGGCGTTGCGGATGGCCGTTACTTCTGCGTGGGCGGTGGGATCGTTCGAGGCGGTCACGCGGTTGACGCCATGGAAGGCTTGTCCGTCCGCGGTAACAATGACGGCACCGAAAGGGCCTCCACTGTTGAGGACATTGGCCGTTGCCAGCTCAATGGATGTGGCCAGGAATTGTTCGGCCGTGACGGTTGTACTCATGTTGCGACTTCCTTAGTGCTGGGAAGCCGGGTGACCTGTCGGGGGGCGCGCCGGAAAGGAGAGCTCCAGTGCTTGGTTACCAGGCTTCAGCATGTGCGATGAAGGTTAAGTTGCGCCTGGTAGATAGCTTCCCGGGATGCGGGTGCCCGCCTTTGGCAGATAGAGCGTAACACCCACGCTGTGAGCCGCGCCATACGTTTTTTGAAAAAAGTTTTTCGTTCTGTGAAATTGTCTGTCTCTGCGCGGTTGACGCCGGATATGACCGGCGACGCTCCCACGGACGTTGACTGCCGCCGTCGGAAATCTTACTCTGGCGGGACCGGAGCTGACGTAACGCCCGGAACCTGGATCAGCAGACAGGGCCTAACTGAGCTGGAACGCAGAGACGCCGACCAGACAAGGAACCCTTCATGCTGTGGATCAAAAACCCACTCGGAATCTTCACCGCCAACGACCTCGACGCCGGCAACGGATTGGTGGTTTCCGATTCCGGCACCATCGTGGAACTAGTGCCCGCCGGAGGCCGCCCCTCGGTTCCCTGCACCGAGTTCGATGCCTCCGCGCACGTGGTCCTGCCGGGCCTGATCAACACGCACCACCACTTCTACCAAACGCTCACCCGCGCCTGGGGACCAGTGGCCAACGCACCCCTCTTCCCCTGGCTGCAAAACCTCTACCCCGTCTGGGCTCGCCTCACCCCGCGAAGCCTGGAACTCGCCGTGCAGGTAGCACTTGCCGAACTGCTGTTGTCTGGCTGCACCACCGCCGCCGACCACCACTACCTCTTCCCGGACGGCATGGAAGACGCGATTGACATTGAAGTCTCCGCGGTGCGGTCCATGGGCATGCGGGCCACCTTGACCCGCGGGTCCATGACGTTGGGAGAGGACGACGGCGGCCTTCCGCCCCAAACCACCGTCCAGTCACCGGAGGCGATCCTTGCGGACAGCGAACGACTCATCCGTGAGTACCACCAGACCGACGCAGGGGCATCCGTGCAGATCGCCCTTGCCCCTTGCTCGCCCTTCTCCGTGACCAAGGAAATCATGGCCGAATCCGCGGTCATGGCCGAAAAGTACGACGTCCGGCTGCACACGCACCTCGCCGAAACCATCGACGAGGAGGACTTCTGCCGCTCCATGTTCGGCCTCCGGACTGTTGACTACCTGGAATCCGTCGGTTGGCTCGGATCACGGACCTGGCTGGGACACGGCATCCATTTCAACGACGAGGAGATCGCCCGGCTGGGAGCCGCCGGAACCGCCGTCGCGCATTGCCCGACGTCGAACATGCGGCTGGCGTCCGGCACCGCACGGGTGCTGGAACTTGAGGCGGCCGGGGTTCCAGTGGGCCTGGGGGTTGACGGTTCTGCCTCCAACGATGCGTCGAACATGATCCTCGAGGCACGCCAGGCCCTGTACCTGCAGCGGCTCCGATACGGCGCCTCGGTCCCCGTGTCCCGCGCGCTCGGCTGGGCGACCCGAGGATCCGCCGCCGTTCTTGGCCGCTCGGACATCGGGCAGTTGGCTCCGGGAATGCAGGCCGACCTCGCCATGTTCAAGCTCGATTCCCTGCGCTTCTCCGGGAGCCACGATCCTGTGGCAGCACTGCTCCTTTGCGGCGCGGACCGGGCCGACCGGGTGATGGTGGGCGGGTCCTGGCGGGTTGTTGACGGCGCGATTCCCGATCTGGATGTGGCCGGGCTCATCGCGGAGCACTCGGCCGCGGCCCGGAAGCTGATCGCGGGGTAGGTCCGGCTGCCTGCGCCCGTTTCGTGTGGGCCCGACGCCCGTTTCGACGATTCGCTGCGTGTTAGACGGTTCCTACCGTCTAACACGCAGCGAGTCGTCTAACTGGTGATACCAAGGGCCTTGAGTACCCGCATTTTCAGGGCCTGCTCGTTGAACAAGTCCCTCCACTGGATGCGGATGAACAGCCAGCCTTGCTCCATCAGGGCCTTCTCCCGTTGCCTCTCCCTATATATGACCTCGTCGGTTGGCGCATAGTCGAAGTACTTAACCTTGCCGTCGAATTCCAGGGCAACCATCTTCTTTCTCCACGCGAGGTCTATCCGATACAACCCTTCGGAGGTAGCCACCGCAACCTGCAGCTCAGGCGTTTCGATGCCGAGCCTTTGCAGGATGTCCCGGGTCAAGGTTTCGCCGGGCGACTCAGATTTAGCGTCAGCATTCTCAAGCGCCCGCCGCAGAGTCAGCACGCCCTTTCGTCCTGCCAATGAGCGGCACATCTCCCACAGTTTGCCCGTGCTTGCGCCTAAGCGAAGAGCATGGTCCATGATGATCAGGGCTTGCCCGTAGCTCAACATCAGGCAGCAATCCACTACCGTGCGCTCCAGAGATGTACAGGGAAGTCCATCAACGGTGACCAGCTCGTCCGCCTTAAGGCTCCCAGTGTGCGGCACAACGTCCCTGCCGTGTGATACCCGGGACGGCGTCTTGGCTTGGGTGATGTGCACTCGATCGTCAACATTCCAGAGAAAGAGCCGATGCAGGCGTGCAGCGGAGGTGTGGCTGTAAACCATCCTGCCCTCCGACGTCGCGAGTGTCCCATGGGCATGCGCAGCAATCAGTTGACGGCTTCTGACAACCGGCTTTTGCACCACCCAAGTGCTTCCCCGGATATAGCAACCGCGCCTGAGCCTGACCAGCTCACCGGACCGGACCAGGGCAGCAATAGTTCGGGCGCTGAACCCTGCACTTTCCAGCTCATTGGTCCGCCATAGGTTCATGCCCGCAGGGAGCTCCCGCTGCTTCTTTCCAGTCATTCCACAAGCGTCTTGGAGTCCGTTCCAGCAGCGAAGGCTCAACGTGCCCTATGTGGAAATCCCGGCTTCGACGACTACCTGCGTATTAGACGGCAGGAGTCGTCTAATACGCAGCGAGTCGTCGAAACGGGCGAAGGGAGGGTGGGGGCGAAGGGAGGGTGGAGGGGCGGGGCGGGGGGCGAAGGGAGGGCGGGGCGGGCATGACAAAGCGGGCGGCACCTCCCCAGGTACCGCCCGCTCCGTTGGCCCTGTTGCGCAGAGTCCATCCCTGACACATCCCGCAGCGGCGGCTCCCCTGTCCGAGCTGGCGAGGAGAGGGGAACCGCTAAGGACGGAATAGTCAGGGGCGTTGCCGGCCGAAGACAGGGAGCGCCCGGAGCCAACGGGAGAACCCGCCGCTCTTGCGGTCACAGTCGGCCGGAATGTAGAAATCCGGATCCGTGGCGCCGAAGGGCAGGTACAGCTCCTGACCCGGTGCCGGAAATTCTACGACCTTGCCCGTATCCTTCGAGTCCATCTGATCCTCCTCTTTCAGCATCCAAGGTTTCCGTAGTTTGGAAACTTTTTATTGATATGTGGAAAGTCTAGGTAATACGAAGAACACCCGTCAAGACCCCTCCAGTGATCACGGAAAGTTGCTCCGGTCACATTCGGAAGATTCACAACGATCCCCCGGAACCCATGTACAGCGGGCAAACCATGGGCTACTCTCGAATGAGTTCGTGGCGTAGGTCACGTAACCTGAGAGCAGCAGGCAGGGTCGTAATGAGCTGGCATCCATGGATGCCGGCTCTTTTTTGTTGGGGTCGGCTCCACCGGAAACGGAGTGGAAACACTCACTTAATTTCATTGATGGAACGTACGTTCCACCTCACAGAAGTTGGGATATGACCATGAGCAACAACATCGTCCTCGGCGAAAACCAGTACGGCAAAGCAGAAGTCCGCGTCGTCAAGGTCACCCGGGATACCGACCGCCACCAGATCGAAGACCTGAACGTCACCTCGCAGCTCCGCGGTGATTTCCAGGCAGCCCACCTCGAAGGCGACAACGGCCACGTGGTGGCAACCGACACCCAGAAGAACACCGTCTACGCCTTCGCCCGTGACGGCGTCGGCTCTCCCGAAGCCTTCCTGCTGCGTCTTGCCGACCACTTCACCGGCGAGTTCTCCTGGGTTACGGGTGGCCGCTGGGAAGCTGAGTCCTACGCATGGGAGCGCATCCAGGCCCACGGCCAGGGACACGACCACAGCTTCGTCCGCAACGGACAAGAGGTGCGTACCGCCGTCGTCGTCCGTGATGGCGCCACCACGCACATCATTTCCGGCCTCAAGGACCTGACCGTCCTGAAGACCACGCAGTCCGGCTTCGTCGGCTACCCGCGCGACAAGTACACCACCCTCCCCGAAACCACGGACCGCATCCTCGCAACGGATGTCTCGGCCCGCTGGCGCTACAACACCAACCTCGACGCCGGAGCAACCGACTTCAACAAGAGCTACGAGGACATCAAGGCCCTCCTCCTGGAAGGCTTCACCGAGAACTACTCGCACGCGCTGCAGCAGACCCTCTTCGACATGGGCAAGAAGGTACTCGAAGCACACAGCGAGGTTGACGAGATCAAGTTCTCCATGCCGAACAAGCACCACTTCCTGGTTGACCTGAGCCCGTTCGGACAGGACAACCCCAACGAGGTCTTCTTCGCCGCAGACCGCCCGTACGGCCTCATCGAAGCAACCGTCCAGCGCGACAACACCATCGCCGCACCGCTCGCTTGGATGGGCATCGCCGGCTTCTGCTAGACCCACCGGCCCAAACCGGGCACGGCACGAAGCCGACCACGGCTCCCGGCCGATCGCGGCAACAAAGCCGATCGCGGCAACCAAGCCGAACCAATCCGGAGTTTGTGTACAGGTCCTGCCCTTGAGGCACCCCTCCATACCGGCAGCACCTGTACACAAACCCGACCCCAGAAAACCCCAGATTTTGTTAGCCAGACACAGTTAGCCAGACGAAGACGTCTGCCATGAACCCAGAGAGTCTGCCATGAACATCAAGAAGAAATCCCGCTCCGCGAATCCCACCGCGCACAAGTCGCAGCGTCCCGAGGACCAGCGGCTGCCCATCGGAAGCACGTTCGCGTACGGCTTCCAGCACGTGCTCACCATGTACGGCGGCATCATCGCCCCGCCGTTGATCATTGGTGCCGCAGCCGGCATGTCCTCCCAGGACATCGGCCTCCTGATCGCCGCCTGCCTCTTTGTGGGCGGCCTTGCCACCATCCTCCAGACCGTCGGCATTCCGTGGTTCGGTTCGCAGCTTCCCCTGGTCCAGGGCGTCTCTTTCGCCGGCGTCTCCACCATGGTGGCGATTGTCCAAGGCGGCGGCGGGATCCAGGCAGTCTTCGGGTCGGTCATCGTGGCCTCGCTGATAGGCCTTGCCATCACTCCCCTGTTTTCAAAGATCATCAAGTTCTTCCCGCCGGTAGTTACCGGCACGGTGATCACCACCATCGGTTTGACCCTCATGCCGGTGGCCGCGAACTGGGCCATGGGCGGCAACGCCAAGGCAGACAACTACGGCAGCATGGCAAACATCGGCCTCGCGGCTGCAACCATGGGCGTCGTGTTGCTCCTCAGCAAGGTTGGCAACGCCGCTATCTCCCGCCTGTCCATCCTGCTGGCCATGGTCATCGGCACCATCATCGCCACCGTTTCCGGCATGGCGGACTTCTCCAAGGTTGGCCAGGGCGACATCGTTGCCTTCCCCACGCCGTTCGCGTTCGGTGCTCCCACGTTCGAAATCGCCGCGATCATCTCAATGCTCATCGTCATCCTGGTGACCCTGACCGAAACATCCGCGGACATCATCGCTGTGGGCGAGATCGTTGACACCAAGGTCGATTCCCGCCGGATCGGCAACGGCCTGCGCGCCGACATGCTCTCCAGCGCCATCTCCCCGCTGTTCAACTCCTTCACCCAGAGCGCCTTCGCCCAGAACGTCGGACTGGTGGCCATCACGGGCATCAAGAGCCGCTTCGTCGTCAGCGCCGGCGGCCTCATCCTGGTGATCCTGGGCCTCCTGCCGGTCCTTGGCCGGGTTGTCGCAGCGGTTCCGACGCCCGTCCTGGGCGGCGCCGGCGTCGTACTCTTTGGAACGGTTGCCGCCAGCGGTATCCGCACCCTCGCCAAGGTCGAGTACAAGAACAACATGAACCTGATCATCGTTGCGGCTTCGATCGGCTTCGGCATGATCCCCATCGCTGCGCCGAAGTTCTACGACCAGTTCCCCACCTGGTTCTCCACGATCTTCCACTCGGGCATCAGCTCGGCGGCAGTCATGGCCATCATCCTGAACATCCTGTTCAACCACTTCAAGGCCGGCAACACGGACAACCAGTCGGTGTTCGTGGCCGGGACGGAGCGGATCATCACCAATGAGGACATCAAGTGCCTGAACGAAGGCGACCGTTTCGAGAACGGCAAGCTGATCGACGCCGACGGCAATGAAGTCCCCATCAAGACCAACAGCGCCTCGGAGCACTAGCTCCCGGCACCGGCAGAAGACGGCAGCGTCCCGCGTGGAGGCTGTCGTCTTTTGTCGCGTCGCGTGGAATGTACGACGGCGGCACACACCCGGGCGGGATGGCGGCACACGCGCGGATCGCGGCATCCAGATGACAAAAAATGGCAATGTTTCCAGGAGACATTGCCATTTAGTGCCAAGTCGGCGGGCGCTAGTTTTGGTTGAGCTCCGCGGAGATCGCCAGGGCTGCTTCACGGAGCATGGGTACCGCGCGGTCGGCGAAGCTCTGGTCAACACGGGTGATGGGACCGGAGACGGAGATCGCCGTGGGTGTGGGAGCGTTCGGGACGGCCATGGCAAAGCAGCGGACGCCGAGTTCCTGCTCCTCCTCGTCAATGGAGTAGCCGCGTTCACGGATGAGCTTGAGGTCCGCCAGCAGGGAGTCGATGTCTCCGATGCTCTTGGCCGTAGGGGTAGGCATGCCGGTGCGGGCCACGATGCCGCGGACCTGCTCGTCGTCCAGCTGCGCCAGGATGGCCTTGCCCACGCCGGTGTCGTGCGTGTGGGCGCGGCGACCGACCTCGGTGAACATGCGCATGGAGTGCATGGACGGAACCTGGGCCACGTAGATCACCATGTCCGAGTCGAGGACCGCCATGTTGGAGGTCTCGCCGAGACGTTCAACGAGGTTCTTGAGCTGGGGACGCGCCACGGCGCCGAGCTGCTTGCTGGCACCCTCGCCGAGCCGGATGAGCCGCGGCCCAAGGGCGTAGCGCCGGTTGGGCAGTTGGCGGATGTAGCCAAGGGCCACGAGGGTGCGCAGGAGGCGATGGATGGTGGGCAGGGGCAGGTCCGTGGACGACGACAGCTCGCTGAGCGTGACGTCCCCGCCTGCGTCGGTGATCAGTTCCAACAGTTCAAAGACGCGCTCGACGGACTGCACGCCTCCGGAGGCTTTTTCAGCCATTCCCTTGTCTCCAATGACTCAGATTCCGACAACTCTTATCCGCATCGTGAAAAGAATTGCTTAGAACACCCAAGATACAGCACAGCGGAGACCTTGGCGACGACACCAAAGATGACCCACCAAGGGGTTGTATTTCCACTTTGCAGATAATAATATCCATAATACGAAAACATTCGGTTTTAACGGCGGCCCTCGAACGGGCCCAACAGGAGGAATTTCAATGGCGAACCCGAGCCCCGGTAACTCGATCACCCTGCGCGTCTCCGCGCCGTCGAGCTTCACCGCGACGAGCGAACTGGCTGCCGCAGTAGGCGCAGCCGGTGCCGCAATCACCGCCCTGGACGTCACGGAATCCCACCACGAGACGATCGTCGTCGACGTCACCTGCAACACCACCGACGATGCCCACGCAGCCCGCGTCAAGGATGCCCTGAACGCCCTCGACGGCGTTTCCGTCCAGCACGTTTCCGACCGCACCTTCCTGATGCACCTCGGCGGCAAGCTCGAAGTCGTCCCCAAAGTAGCCCTGCGCAACCGCGACGACCTCTCGCGCGCCTACACCCCCGGCGTCGCACGTGTCTGCCTCGCTATCGCCGAGGACCCTGCCGCTGCCCGCAACCTGACGGTCAAGCGCAACACCATTGCCGTCCTCACCGACGGTTCGGCCGTTCTGGGCCTGGGCAACATCGGCCCCGCCGCCGCCCTTCCGGTCATGGAAGGCAAGGCCGCCCTGTTCAAGCAGTTCGCCAACGTGGACGCCTGGCCGGTCTGCCTGGACACCCAGGACACTGAAGAGATCATCAAGATCGCCAAGGCCATGGCACCGGTTTACGGCGGCATCAACCTCGAGGACATCGCCGCACCGCGCTGCTTCGAGATCGAAAAGCGCCTCCGCGACGAACTGGACATCCCGGTCTTCCACGATGACCAGCACGGCACGGCAATCGTTACCCTCGCCGCCCTGGTCAACGCCCTGCGCGTCGTGGACAAGAAGCTGTCCGAGGTCAAGATCGTGGTCTCCGGCGTCGGCGCTGCCGGCTCCGCCATCATCCAGCTCCTCAAGGCACAGGGCGCACAGCACATCGTCGCCGCCGGCCGCTCCGGCGCCATCCACTCGGGCGAAAAGTACGACGACGAGCACCGCAGCTGGATCGCCGCGAACACCAACGAAGAGGGCTTCTCCGGCACCCTCCACGAAGCCCTCAAGGGTGCCGACGTGTTCATCGGCGTCAGTGCACCGCACGTGATCGGCGAGGAGCAGGTGGCTTCCATGGCAGAGAACGCAATCGTGTTCGCCATGGCCAACCCCACCCCGGAAATCGATCCGGGCATCGCGTCCAAGCACGCAGCAGTCGTGGCGACGGGCCGCAGCGACTTCCCCAACCAGATCAACAACGTCCTGGCGTTCCCCGGCTTCTTCCGCGGCCTGCTCGACGCCGGAGCATCGGACATCACGCCGAACATGCTGGTAGCTGCAGCCGAAGCCATCGCCAACCGCGTGGCTGACGACGAGCTCAACGCGAGCTACATTATCCCCAGCGTCTTCGATCCCCATGTTGCCGCCGAGGTTGCTGCTGCGGTCGCCGCAGCCGCCCAGGAAAACGCCGCCAGCTAGCACCAGCGCACTAGACAAAGGAATCCGCTCACATGGCTATCACAGTCACCGATCCCCGGCCGATCGATCGCGCCGAGGAAATCCTCACTCCCGAGGCACTGGGCTTCATCGAGGAACTGCACAAGCGCTTCGCAGGTACCCGCAACGAACTCCTCCAGGCCCGCAAGGTTAAGCGTCAACAAGTTGCCGAGACCAGCCGCCTGGACTTCCTCCCGGAGACCCGGGAGATTCGCGACGGCGACTGGAAGGTCGCCGAGGCTCCTGCGGCTTTGCAGGACCGCCGTGTTGAAATGACCGGCCCGGCCACCCCGGCCAAAATGGCCATCAACGCCCTGAACTCCGGCGCCAAGGTCTGGCTCGCCGACCTCGAGGACGCCAGCACTCCCACGTGGCCCAACGTCATCGACGCCATCCTCAACCTCCGTGACGCAGCCCGGGGCACCCTGAGCTTCACCTCCCCGGAGGGCAAGGAATACCGTCTGCGCACGGACGCTCCCCTTGCGGTGGTCGTGGCCCGCCCCCGCGGCTGGCACATGGAAGAGAGCCACCTGCTGATCGACGGCGAACCCACCGTGGGTGGCTTGGTGGACTTCGGCCTGCACTTCTTCCACATCGCCAAGCAGCTGCTCCGGAACGGCCACGGCCCGTACTACTACCTGCCCAAGATGGAGAGCCACCTGGAGGCACGCCTCTGGAACGACGTCTTCGTCTTTGCCCAGGACTACCTCGACATCCCGCAGGGCAGCATCCGTGCCACCGTGCTGATCGAAACCATCCCTGCCGCCTTCGAGATGGACGAGATCCTCTACGAACTGCGCCACCACGCCTCCGGTTTGAACGCCGGCCGCTGGGACTACCTCTTCAGCATCATCAAGTACTTCCGCGATGCCGGCGAAGAGTTCGTCCTCCCGGACCGCGCCACCGTCGCCATGACCGCCCCCTTCATGCGCGCCTACACCGAGCTCCTGGTCAAGACCTGCCACAAGCGCGGCGCCTTCGCCATGGGCGGCATGGCCGCAGTGATCCCCAACCGCAAGCAGCCCGACGTCACCGCCGCAGCCTTCGAGAAGGTACGCGCCGACAAGACCCGCGAAGCAAACGACGGCTTCGACGGCTCCTGGGTTGCCCACCCGGACCTGGTCTCCACGTGCCGCGAGGTGTTCGATTCCGTGCTCGGCGATCCGGAAAACGGCGGCAAGAAGAACCAGATCGACAAGCAGCGCCCCGAGGTGAACGTCACCGCCGAACAGCTGATCGACGTCGCTTCCGCCGGCGGTACCGTGACAGAGGCCGGGCTGCGCCTGAACCTGTACGTCGCCGTCGCCTACACCGGCGTCTGGATTTCCGGCAGCGGCGCAGTGGCCATCCACAACCTCATGGAAGACGCAGCAACGGCGGAAATCTCCCGTTCGCAGGTGTGGCAGCAGCTGCGCAACAAGTCCATCCTCGCGGACACCGGCAACACCGTGACCCGCGAACTGGTCACCCGCATCCTCGGCGAAGAGACCGAACGCCTGCGCATCGAGTTCGGTGACGAGAACTTCACCAAGTACTACGAGCCGGCCTCCAAGCTGATCGAGGAAATTTGCCTCTCCGACGAGTACACGGACTTCCTCACCACGCCCGCGTATGAGCTGGTGGGCTGAGATGGGTTCATTCTCCGCATCGGACCTGGAGCATATCGAGTCCCGGCTCGCCGCCACGGACCAGCTGCTTGACCGCAACTACCCCGGCGACGACGGCTCGCGCCAGCCCATCCACACGGTCTATGTCCCCGCCGACCGCTTCACGTCCACCTTCGCTGCCGATTGGGGTACCCAGGCACTCGCGACGGCGGAAGCACACGGCGGTCTCGAGAAGCTCGGCCGGTTGCTGGGCCAGGAGCCCGAACTCGCTGCCTCTGTTGCTGCCCGGGTCGCTGCCAAGCTCGCTTCTGAGCCCATTGAGGACCTGCGCCTGGACTTCGAAGACGGCTACGGTGACCGCGGCGACGAGGCAGAAGACGCCGACGTCGTTGCTGCCGCCAAGGCTGTTTCCGCAGCAGTCGCGGCCGGCACGGCACCGCCGTTCATCGGCATCCGTTTCAAGTGCTTCGAAGCTGCAACGCGTGCCCGTGGTTTGAAGACGTTGGATCTGTTCGTGTCCACGCTTGCCTCGGCAGGCGAGCTTCCCGAGGGCCTGATCCTCACGTTGCCGAAGGTCACCACGGTGGCCCAGGTCCAGGCCATGGATTACGCAGTGTCCCGCCTGGAGGAAGTCCACGGGCTTCCCGCAGGCAGGCTCCGCTTCGAGGTGCAGGTGGAAACGCCGCAGCTCATCCTCGGCGCCGATGGAACCTCGCCCGTAGCACAGCTCCCGCACGTGGTACCCGGCCGCATCAGCGCCCTCCACTACGGCACATACGACTACAGCGCCTCCTTGGGGATCTCCGCCGAGTACCAGTCCATGGAGCACCCGGTGGCCGACTTCGCCAAGGAAGTCATGCAGCTCGCCGTGGCCGGTACGGGCATCCGCCTCTCCGACGGTTCCACCAACATCATCCCCGTGGGCGATGCCGTGGAATACGCCTGGAAACTCCACGGCCGGCTGGTACGCCGCTCCCTGGAAAACGGCTACTACCAAGGGTGGGATCTCCACGCCGCCCAGCTCCCAAGCCGTTTCTCGGCGTCGTACGCCTTCTACCGCGAAGGCCTCCCCGCAGCGGCGCTGCGGTTGCGCAACTATGTCGAGCGGACCGAAGGCGGCGTCATGGACGAGCCCGCCACCGCCCGTGCCCTGGCAGGATTCGTCCTCCGCGGCGTCCAGTGCGGCGCAGTGGAGACCGACGAGGTCAAGGCGCTTGCCGGCGTCGAACTTTCACAGCTGACCGCACTGGCGCACCCGCGGCTCGCACAACCAACTTCGCACTGATTAGGAGCACCCTGATGGGCAACTACTACTACCCGACCGGTGGCTTGCCGCCGCAGACCCACCTGACCACGGAACGGGCCATCGTCACCGAGGCGTACACCGTGATCCCCAAAGGCGTCCTCACGGACATCGTCACCAGCAACCTGCCCGGCTTCACCAACACGCGGTCCTGGATCATCGCCCGGCCGATTTCCGGGTTCGCCACCACGTTCTCGCAGCTGATCGTGGAGATCGCCCCCGGCGGCGGTGCTCCCAAGGCCGAGTTCGAGGCAGGCGTTGAGGGCGTCATTTTCGTGACCAAGGGCCAGCTCAACCTGACGCTCGACGGCGAACTGCACCACCTCGAAGAGGGCGGCTACGCCTACCTCGCGGCAGGTGCGGAATGGGGCGTGGAGAACGTTTCCAACGACATCGTGTCCTACCACTGGATCCGCAAGGCGTACGAACGGCTCGAGGGCTACGAGGCCAAGTCCTTCGTGACCAACGAGAAGGACGTTGAGCCGACGTCCATGCCGGACACCAACGACGTCTGGAAGACCACCCGCTTCACGGACTCCAGCGACCTCGCGCACGACATGCAGGTCAACATCGTCACTTTCCAGCCCGGCGGCGTGATCCCCTTCCCGGAGACCCACGTCATGGAGCACGGCCTGTACGTCCTTGAGGGCAAGGCCATGTACCTGCTCAACAACGACTGGGTTGAGGTGGAGGCCGGCGACTTCATGTGGCTGCGCGCGTTCTGCCCGCAGGCTTGCTACGCCGGCGGACCGGGCGAGTTCCGGTACCTGCTGTACAAGGACATGAACCGCCAGGTGAAGCTCACGTAGGTTTCTTTGGTTCGCTCGAGATCGCCGGAACGCTGCCCTTTCGCAGGGAACGTTCCGGCGATTTCGTCGTTTTGGTGCCGTTTCAACGCCGACGGCCGATGGCCAGCCCCGCCCAGAAGGAAAGAGCCAGGAGGCCGACTACTGAGACCGCCACACCCAGTTGTGTTTCGTTGCTCAGGAATGACCCGTTGTTTCCCACGAACACCTCATTGCTAAGGGGCGCGTAGGCGAACCAACCCACCTCCGCGTTCAGGCTGGTCCACGCCACCGCGACCCCCACAGCCACAGTGATCAGTCCCAGCAAAGGCACGACGGCGGCCCGGACTTTGCGTGCAGGGTGCGGCGAGTGGTGTTCCCCAGGTGTGTTGTTGTCCCCCATGCCCGCTAGCCTAGCCCGTGCCCTGACCAGGCCGCGTGGGGGTACCGGCGATTCGGTAGGACTCCTGGAGGAGCTCGGTCAGTTCATCGACGTCGATCTTGGCCAGGCGGATGAGGACCAGGTTCGGGGAACGGTGGTGATGTGGCGTCCAAAAGAACTTGTCCGGTTCCATGGCCGCGAGCGCTTCGCGTTCCCCTGTCTTGACCGTTAGGACCCCCTCCTCCCAGATCCGGGCCATGAGTGTCTTCGCGAACCATGCAGGCTGACCCCAGCTGGGGCGCTCAGTGACCCCGGGCATGCCCAGGCATATTCCTCTTACGTCCTCCTCCGTGGCCATGGGTTCACTGTGGCACGCCGCGGTTGGGGCCGTCGAGGCCCCGGGTCGCGGGAAGCCTGCGAAACCGCGGGAACGTTGCGGGCGAAAGCGCAGGCTTGCGGCGAACACGGCACACGGCACACGGCACACGGCACATCCACGCTCGGGGTTCGGGGGCGGAACCGCGGACCTTTGGAATCGGTAGAGTGCTCGCATGGATGACAAAGCAACGTTGCTTCATTACCTGCGCACCCGTCGGGCCGACCTGCTCGGAAAGGTAGAGGGCTTGAGCGAATACGATGCCCGCAGGCCCATGACTCCCACCGGCACCAATCTCCTGGGGCTGGTGAAACACGTGGCCAGCGTAGAACTGGGGTACTTCGGGGAGACCTTCGGACGCCCCAACGGGAGGGATCTCCCGTGGTATGCGGACTCCGCCGAACCCGATGCCGACATGTGGGTCCCGGCTGATGAAAGCATGCAGGACATCATCGACCTGCATCACTTCTCCGCCAAGCGCAGCGACGAAACCATCGAGTCACTACCCCTCGACGCGCCGGGCGTGGTGCCTTGGTGGTCCGAGGACAAAAAGAACGTGACTCTGCACCAAATCCTGGTCCACATGTGCGTGGAAACTGCCCGGCATGCGGGCCACGCTGACATCATCCGGGAACTCATCGATGGTTCTGCGGGTCAAGGGCCCAATGATCCCAACATCTCCGGGCGTAACTCCGAGGAATGGGCCGCGCACAGGTTCAGCATCGAGCAAGCTGCACTCGAAGCGGACGGCCTCAGCTGATTCCACCGGCCCACTGAAACTTGATGGGAAATTGAGCTAAACGAACCCGATCCTTGATGATCCGGCGTGACTCTGGTTGCAGGCGAAACATCAACGGAGGTTTCGGCTACGAATCTCCAGCAAGGACACAAGGACGTGGGGGAATGATGGATCAGGCAGAAGCTCAAGCAGAGGTGATGACCGTCAAAGGCATCATCCAGGACCAGCACCCGGTGGACTTCCACGCGCTGGGCGTTGCGGGGTGCATCGACCGGCTTGCCGAGCCATTGCGCCGCTCCGGTGTACAGGTCAGTTGGGAAATCCCCCACCACGGCATTGAGATTTCCTCGGCATCTGCGGGACTGCTGTATCACGTGGCCCAGGAGACCTTCAGCAACACCCTCAATTACGCCGGTGCCAGCGAACTGACCGTCAAGCTCAACGCGGTCTACCACGGCATCCAACTCACCGTCCGCGACAACGGCAAGGGCTTTGAAATCCACGCTGCGCCGAGTGGACGCCGGCACGGCTTCGGGCTGTTGCTCATGTCCTTGGCGGTACACGATGCAGGCGGCATCCTGGACATCTCCTCCGAAGTTGGACGCGGAACATCCGTCAGTGTGACGCTGCCCCTGGATTGAGTCCTGATTGGGACCTGAATTGACTGCCCCGGCCATGGAACCATTGCAGGAGCCGACGTATTCTGTAGCTACTTTTCAGCCTGGACTCCGGACGGAACGGCAGGAAAATGACGCGGAACAAGGGTCAAAGCATCGGTTTGGGCAGGTTCCTGTTCAGGCTTTTCGGCTTCTTCTTTGTTAGTTTCCTCTGCGGCGTGCTCATCTCAGGGCTCATAGTGCCCGTGGTGGCATTCACCAGCAGCACCGTGGGTGGATCCATTGGGTTCTATCAAAGCCTTCCCAGCCAACTGGACGTTGAATCGCCGTCGTTGTCCAGCAAGGTAGTAGCCTCCGACGGAACGCCGATCGCCACTTTCTACGCAGAGAACCGCGTCAAGGTCCCCTTGGACCAGATGTCGCCGTTCATCCGGCAGGCGATTGTGGCCATTGAAGACAGCCGCTATTACCAGCACGCCGGCGTCGATGCCCAGGGCATCATGCGGGCATTGACTTCCAACCTGACCAAGGGCACACGGCAAGGGGCGTCAACGCTGACCCAGCAATACGTCACCAACGTCCTCAACGAGTCACGGCTTTCTGACGGGCGGCCCGAGGACGTGGTCCTCAGCGGACAGAAATCAATGGGCGACAAGCTCCGGGAAGTGAAGCTTGCCTTGGAGCTGGAGAAGAGGTTCACCAAGGACCAGATCCTTGAGGGCTACCTGAACATCGTGTTCTTCAACCGGAACGCATACGGCATTGAGGCAGCATCACGGTACTTCTTCAGCACCTCAGCCAAGGACTTGAACCTACCCCAGGCTGCGATGTTGGCCGGGTTGGTGAACGGCCCCAGCATCTATGACCCCACTGTGGACCCGAACGCTGCCATTGCCCGGCGAAACCTGGTCCTGGACCGGATGCTGGAGCAAAGCATGATCAGCCAGGCGGACCATGACGCCGCAGTGGCCACGCCTGTGGAACTGAAGATCACGCCATCCCTTCAGGGCTGCGCCGGAGCCGCGATCGCCACGTACTTCTGCGATTACGTATCCCACCTCATCCTCAACAATGAAACCTATGGGGCCACGTTTGCCGACCGCGAGCGCCTCCTGTACCGGGGCGGGCTCACCATCACCACCACTCTCGACACCCGCCTGCAGACAGCAGCGCAGGCACAGGTGGACGCTTCGGCTGGAGAAAATCCGGACAAGTGGGGTGCCGCCTTGACCACGGTCGAACCGGGAACGGGCAGGATTTTGGCGATGGCCCAGAATACGGTGTTCGTTCCGGAGCCCGGCAAGTTCGACACGCAACTGAACTTCAACGTCGACGCCAAGGATGAGAACGGCTACGACCTCAACGGCGCAGGCGGTTTCCAGCCCGGATCCACCATGAAGCCGTTCATCTACGCCGAGTGGTTGAACGAGGGGAAGAATCCCACGGCCGTGGTGGATGCCTCACGCAGGGTCTACCCGGTGGGTTTCCCTTGGCGTTCCAGCTGCGGCAAAGTCCTTGGCGGCTACAGCAGCGCACAAAAGGCCCAGAACCTCGGCGCCGATGACGACCTCCAAAACAACGATGCCGGCTACTACCGTCCGATGCCCATCAACTACGGCCTCTACAACTCCATCAACACCGCAACGTTCGCCACGGCAGCCCAGCTCGACTTCTGCGGCATCCAGCGCATGGTGGATACGGTGGGACTGCACAGCGGCTTGGACAACGCGCCCGTCAACATGCACCAGATCGGAAACCTGCTGGGCTCCATCGGTGTTGCTCCCTTGGTCCTGGCGAATGCCTACGCCACCTTCGCCAATGACGGCCGTTACTGCAAGCCGATCGCCATCACCGAGATCACCGATGTCCAGGGCAGGAACTACGATGCCCAAAAGACTGAATGCCGGGATGCCGTGAAACCCTCGGTCGCGCGGGGCGTGACGGCAGTGTTGCAGGATGTCCTCAAGATCGGTTCCGGCGTCTACATCAATCCCAAGGTCCAGAACCAGGTCCCTGTTGCGGCCAAGACCGGCACGTCCAACAACAACGGGGCCACTTGGATCGCCGGGTACACCACGCGACTGGCCACGGCTTCCTTCTTCGGGGACACCACGGCAGGGCAGCAGCGGGCAGGGCAGAACGTCACCATCAACGGCAAGTTCTACAAGTCCTTGGACGGCTACATGATCGCCGGACCCCAATGGGCCAATTACATGATGGAAGCCACCGCGCTCTACCCGAGCGGCGCCTTCAACCCGCCGGCTCCCCCACCCCCGCCGGTCGCCACCGCACCGGCCGTACCGCGACCCACCGGGCGCTAGGGTCAAGCAAGCCAGCGTACGACGGCGGCCTCCCGCCGTCGTGCGTGTCAGCGGGCGTAGCGTTCCGTGAAGTTCCGGAGGATCCGCATGGGCTCGGTGACGGGGTGCTGGCGTGCTGTCCGGATGAGGTCGTCGGCCTGGTGCGGCGGGAAGTATCCGGCATCCTTGTAGATCGTGATGCGCGTGGTGAGGCCGTCCACGTCAAGCTCCGGGTGGAATTGCGTGGCGTAAAGGTTCTCCTTGATGCGGAACATGTGCACCGGGCAAGCCGGGGAGCTGGCCAGCAATACGGCGTGAACGGGGAGTTGGCTGCAGGCTTCCTTGTGGCCAACGAACGCCTCGAAGGTTCGCGGGAGGCCCTTCAACAAGGGGTCCTGTTCACCGTCCTCCGTCAACGTGATCCGGGTTGGCCCAACAGGTTCCCCGAATTGGCGGTCGATGGTGGCGCCCTGGTGGACACCCAGTGTTCCCACGCCGTAGCACGCGCCAAAAAACGGGAAGTCGTCGGCAACGATGCGGTCCAGCAACCGTGAGAGCTCACCCTCCACACGGATCTGAGCCGCACTCTTTTCCTCCACCGGGTCACTGGAGGTGTACGGGCTGCCTCCAACAATCACCCCGGAGTAGTCATCGAGGTCGATGGGCGGCAGGGGCCCCGCTTCCAGCCTGACGCGGACCAGCTCCCGCTCATCGAGGCCGCAGTAGCGCATGTAGGCCTGGTACTCGTCGTCGGCTGCGTGGTCTTCGGCGCGGGTTGCTAGCAAGAGGAATGGCTTCACAGGCCCAGTCTGCGGGAGGGCGCTGATTGTTTCCAAGCGTGTTGCGCAGGAGTGCGGGCCGTTAAGGGGGTGTCTGACAGACACTCCCTCAGCGCGTCAGTATTGCGTAGCTTTGACATTGTTCGCGCTAACGCCCCGGGTGCGATCCATTGTTGAGGAGCCATATTGAAGCAAGACCCGTCCGCAGTTGAAAGCCAAGCGACCGAGGACATCAAGGACACCCAAGAGCCACTGTCACAGGAAACGACGGCGGCTCGCGGCACGCCGCAGTGCGCTGTGTCCGGAAGGCGCCCTGCGTCCGGCACGCGGCAGCGCCCCGCGTCCGGAGCGCGCCCCGGCAAAATACCTTGGTCCGCCCTTCTGGTCCTCGCAGCCGCCGGGTTCACGGCCGTCACAACCGAGCTGCTGCCATCGGGTTTGCTGCCCCAGATCAGCCGGGACCTTGGTGTGGACGAGTCGGCCGTTGGATCGCTCACGGCAGCATACGCCGCGATCATCGTCTTCACGGCTCTTCCCTTGTCGCGTCTCTTGGCCGGCCGCGTCCCGCGCAAAACCCTGTTGCTTGGGACCATGCTCGCGTTCGCACTCAGCAACGTGCTGTTGGCACTAAGCCCGACCCTCGCCGTCGCGGTGGGTGCACGACTCTTGGGCGGCATCGCTCATGGCATGCTGTGGTCCACCATGGCCCCGTACATTGCGCGGATTGTTCCTGCCCACTCCATGGGGAAAGCCATGGCCGTGGTGTTCAGCGGCAACAGCATCGCCTTGGCCGTCGGAGCGCCGATCGGAACACTGATGGGCACCGTCCTGACGTGGCGGGCTTCGTTCGTAGTCCTTGCCGGAGTTGGAGTCCTTTTGGCCTTCCTGGCGTTCTGGGTACTGCCTGCAGTGAAGGATCCGGGTAGCCACAAAGCACCCTCCCTGCGGGCTGCCCTCAAGTTGCCGGGGGTCATTGCCGTGGCCATCGCCTGGCCTTTGTTGTTGCTGGCCCATTTCGCGATCTTCACCTACATTGCCCCGTTCCTCCTTTCCGCGGGACTGCCCGAAGCGTTCACCGGCATATCCCTCTCCGTAGTGGGTGTCTCGGGGCTGGTGGGCATTTGGATTGCCGGCCTGACCGCGGACTCCTACCCACGGCGCTCGGTGATGACCGCCGTCGGGCTTCTCCTGCTGGTGTTCGCGCTCATGCCGTTCCTGGGCACCACGGCCGTGGGCGTTTTCGTTTTGATGGCGGTGTGGGGCGCAGCGTTCGGCGCGCAGGGCATCTACAACCAAGCGGCGATCCTGCGGGCCGGCGGGGAGCACAAAGACGCAGCCAATGGGATCACTGTGGTGACCATCCAACTGGGCATCGCCGTGGGTGCGGGATACGGGGCCGTTGCCCTCACCACCGCGGGGGCGCAGTGGATTCCGCTGGCAGCGGCCCTGCCCACGGCCATCGCGCTAACCATCATGATCGCCGGCAGGCGTGGCGGTTACCCGGCCGGGGGCATGGAGGTCCGCCGTTAACATCTCCGAAACATGCCGGTCACGCGATCTTCACGAAGGCGGGATTTCTGTAACTTAGCCGCAACTTAGCTCTTCTGAACCGGAAACATAGCTCACCGACTATTGATCGGGGGTTAGCAAGGGGTCGGATTTCCAAGGCCCGGTTTTCGGACAGGTTTGATCAGAAGGGAACGCAGATGGAGATCTCTGCGCAACACGTCTGGCTGATGCTGGCGTCGGCAATGGTGCTTTTCATGACCCCGGGCCTCGGGCTGTTCTACGGCGGCATGACGCGCGCCAAGGCTGCCCTCAACATGATCATGATGAGCTTCATCTCCGCTGGCATCGTGGGCGTGGTGTGGGTCCTTTGGGGTTACTCCATGACCACCGGCGACGGTTTCCTGGGCCTGTTCGGGAACCCGTTCGCGCACTTCGGCCTCCAGGATCTCATCGGATCCGCCGACCTCATCAAGGCCGGCTTCGCTGCAACGTTCGCGATCATCACGGTCGCCCTCATCAGCGGAGCCATCGCCGACCGTGCCAAGTTCGGCGCCTGGGCCGCCTTCGTGCCGATCTGGGTAACAGTTGTCTACTGCCCCTTGGCGTACATGGTGTGGGGTGGTGGCCTCATGAGCGCAGGCGGCGCCCTGACCAGCATCTTCGGACAAGTGATCGACTTCGCCGGTGGTGCGGTAGTTGAGGTCAGTTCCGGAACCGCAGCTTTTGTCCTCGCTTTGATCGTGGGAAAGCGTCACGGCTTCGCAGAGGACCCCAACCACCGGCCGCACAACGTTCCGTTCATCATGATCGGGGCCGCCATTCTGTGGTTCGGTTGGTTCGGCTTCAACGGCGGTGCCGCGACCACCGCCGAACAGGCGGGCCTCATCTGGGTCAACACTCTGGTGACGCCGGCTGCCGCGATGCTCAGCTGGCTGGTGGTCGAAAAAGTCCGGCACGGGCACCCCACTTCCCTGGGTGCCGCCTCAGGCGTGGTTGCAGGCCTGGTGGCCATCACGCCGTCGTGCGCCAACATCAGCCCGCTCGCCGCCGTCGGTTTGGGCTTGGTGGCCGGCGCGGCCTGTGCGGTGTTCGTGGATCTCAAGTACAAGTTCGGCTTTGACGATTCTCTGGATGTGGTGGGCGTGCACTTCGGTGCCGGCGTTATTGGAACGCTGTCCCTCGGATTCATCGCGCTTCCCCTCGATGGGTCTGCCGGAGGCCTCTTCTACGGTGGCGGCTTCCAGCAACTCGTCGCCCAGGGCGTCGCGGTACTGGTGACCATCATCCTCTCGGGCCTGGGCACACTGGTCATCGGGCGGGCGATCCACAAGACCATCGGCTTCCGCGTCACCCACGAACACGAGGTCACCGGCGTGGACCTCACCCAGCACGCTGAGACTGCCTACGAGTTTGGCCTCACCGCCCACGGCCACTTCCGGCAGCAGCAGGCTCACCTCGCCTCATTGCTCAAGCGCAAGCCCGAGCCGGCACCCGGTGTGGAGTCCCGGGAAGACAGCTACGTTTAGTCCCCGCCGTTCCAGAGCCGCTGCCACCAGGAACGTTTCGACGGCGGTTCGGGTTCAGGTTGCGGCGGGGCGGAAGCAGCACGCCGTTCCCGCCACCGTTCCACTTCCAGCTCAACGTCCCGCAGCTTGGTAATCACGGGCGGCCCGCCCTGCAGTTGGCGGCGGGCTTCGATGACTCGCTTGTTGAAGTCCTCCAGCGTCTCCCGGACTTGTTTCTCCATGAGGAACTGGTCCAGCTTGGCCTCCAGCTCCGCGTCTTCGGTGCGCAGCAGAATCGCGGGAGGGCCCAGGCCGCTGATCTGTTCGCGTTGGATGAGCCCCTTGACCCACCAGTCGGGGTCGTAGCCCTTGCCGAGGCCGGGAATCGGTTTGCCGGCGTACTTGAGGTTGTCGAACTTCCCCTGGGACATCGCTTCGCGGACCAAGTAGTCGGCGCGTGCAGCCTCGTTGACCTTGCGGCGTTTCTCCCTCAGCGCATCATCCGCGTCCAGTTCAGCCCGTTCCCGGGCATCGCTCACGGAATCTCGGCCCGCCCGGAGTTCGGCAGCACGTTCCAGTTTTCGCCTGTTGTTGTGGTCGCCCATTGCCCCACCGCCTCTCACGATCGTCCGTAGCAGCTGGAATCGTGGTCTACCTCCCAGTATTCCCCAATGCTTCGGTGGTGAAACATGGGATCCGTGTTCCGCCACGACCCACTTTGGCCAGCAGGAGGCCCCGAACGCGCCGGAAATGCGGCGTGTTGGAGGCACACCGGGCTCAAAGTGGGTCGTGGCGGCACAGGTGTTGGTGGGGACGGACTAGTTGACGGCCATCCTCGGATCCAGCTGCTCAATCCCTTCGGCCGTCACCAGGATGACGCGGGCGGTGCTGATGTCATAGAACAGCCCCGTGGCCTGCACCTGCCCGGAGGCCAACGCGGGTCCGGTCACGGGATGGTCGTGAAGTTTGCGCAACTGCACAGCCACGTTCACCATGCTCAGCTGATCCACGCGGCTGAACCCCTCAGCAGCTGCCGCCAAGGCAACAGGATGACCATCAACCAGTGAACGGTAGGCCGGCCGGGCATGGTCCAGCCACGCATCAAAGCCAGAACCCAACGCAGGCGCGGGGCCCTCGGCATCCGCCAGGACAGCCTTCATCGCGCCGCAATTCGAGTGCCCGCACACCACGATCGAGTCCACGGCCAATCCTTTGACGGCGAAGGCCATGACGGAATCAATCGAAGCCTCGTCATCATCGCGGCAGACCACGTTGCCGATGTTCCGGAGGGTCAGGAGGTCACCGGGTCCACTGCTGGTGATGAGGTTGGGATTAACCCGTGAATCGACGCAGGCAATGAACAGGGTGTCCGGGTTCTGTTCCTCGGTGAGGTCTTTGACCAGGGGCCGGACTTTGTCGGCGTAGCGGCGATGGTATTTGTCGATGCCCAGGAGGATTGACCGCAGCGGGGGGTGATCGTGTCCGTCGTCGTCCGCTGTTTGATCGGCCGGCGCAGCAGGCTGCCAGGACGATCGCGGCGGGAGCGGAAACTCACGCAGGTCCTGCCGCTGCGGTGCGCTGTGGGCGGCATCGGTGAAAGCCGTGGTTCCGTGTTCCTCGATGGTGACGGTGGCCCCGGTGCTACGCTGCTGTGCCTGCCACGCGGTGAGCGCTTCGCGGAAGGCATGGTCCAGGTAGTCGGCGTTGAGTTCCACCAGTGCGTCCTGGCCGGCGGGCACTGAGTGGAGCACACGGTTGAGCCGGGGAAGGGCAAAGAAGCTGCAGGATCCGGCAATGGTGAGCCGCCACGGCTGGCCGTCGAGCACGGGTTGGTGGACGTGGATCTGTGCGCGGAGAACCCTCCACAGGACGCACACGGCGGCCAGTGCGAGGCCGATGATGACGCCCTCCAGGAGGTTCAGCGCCACAACACATACCAACGTCACGGAGTACACCAGGAGGTCGCCCGTGCGGAGGCTGGTTTTGATGTCGGCGATCTTCACGAGCTTGGCACCGATCACCAGCAGCAAGCCCGCGAGCACGGACAGGGGAATGAGCTGGATGATGCCCGCGAACAGGGCTGAGAAGAGGAGCACCCACACCCCATGCAGAATCGCGGAGGCGCGGCTTTTGCCGCCGGCTTCCACATTGGTGGCACTGCGGACGATCACGCCGGTGACCGGCAGGCCGCCCAGCATGCCGGAGACCATGTTGGCTGAGCCTTGCCCCACCAGTTCACGGTTGAGATTGGCGCGGGGTCCGGTGTGCATCTTGTCAACGGCCACCGCGGACAGCAGCGACTCGATGCTCGCGATCAACGCCACGGTCATGACCGCCATGCCGACGGACAACCAATTGCCGTCCGGCAGTACCGGCAACGCCACGGCGTCGAACAGGGAGCCGCTGAAGCTGACCCGCTCCACACCGGGCGCTACCGCCACGGACACCGCGGTCACAGCAACGACGGCAGCCAGGGGTCCGGGCACTTTCCGCACCGCTGCGGGGAGGTACTTCCACGCGATCAGCACCGCTACGACCGCCAGCCCGAGCAGCGCGGAGTGCAGCTCGACCCGCGTGATGGCGGCCGGCAGGCCTGCCAGGTTGTCGACGGCGGAGTCCCCCGCCTGCCCGCCCAGGAGCACGTGGAGTTGCTGCAGGATGATGGTGATTCCGATGCCCGCGAGCATGGCTTTGACCACCACCGGGGAGACGGCCAGCGCAGCGCGCCCCACGCGGCTCAGCCCCAGGAGCAACTGCACGACGCCGGCAGCAGCGGTGATTGCGCACGTCACCTGCCAGCCGAACTCGGCGATGAGCCCGGCGACCACCACCGTCAGGCCTGCTGCCGGCCCGCTTACCTGGAGGACGGAGCCGCCGAGGCTGCCGGCGACGATTCCGCCGACAGTCGCGGCGATGAGGCCGGCCATGATCGGCGCACCGGAAGCTGCGGCGATGCCGAGGGACAGCGGGAGTGCCACCAGGAAGACGACCAGCGAGGCCGGCAGGTCTGCGCCCAGGCTGGCTGGAAATCGGAGCCTTTTCTGTCCTGGCGGGCTGTGGGCGTCGTTGAGGGACGTTTTGGACTTGAGGGATGGATGCATGGGATGTTCCTTGGCTCGGGGAGTTGACGTCCCCAGCGTAGGAAAATTGTCATGACTTGTGACAATGTTTTGTGACAGAGTTGACAAAATTGGTGAATCGGCGGCTTCATGCGGCGACAAGCGGGAACTTTTGCCTCCCCGGAAGTCGTTGAGCACCCGCCGTCGTACGATTGCGTTCGCAACCCACCAGGTTCAGGACACGACGGATTCGGGGGCCAAAGGCTCGGGACCCAAAGGTAAGGCTCCTTAGGGTAGGTTGGTGGGAACCGGAAAACGGCCAATCGGCAGCTTGGAGGCATCTATGGGCGAAACCACCGAATTCCAACCAGTGCTGATCAGCTCGGAACCGGTGCAGCTCCAAGCCCTGCGGCCCACGCTCGACGCCGTGCACACCCACATAGGCGATGTCCCTGCCCTGCTGGACATCGCGAAGGACATCGGACGGACTGCCCCGCACCCGGGTCAGGGCAGCACCGGCAAACTGTGGGAGCTCCTGGCCTCGGTCACGGCGGTGGATGTCGCGGCGGGGCGGATCCTGGAACCCCACCTCGATGCCCTGCATATCCTCGCCCAGGCCGGCCATGACCAACCAGACGGCGCGTGGGGTGTTTTCGCTGCCGAAGGCCCGGGGCAAAAGCTGGAGGCCAAGAAGGATGACGACGGCGGCTACGTCCTGGAAGGCGATAAACCGTGGTGCTCCCTCGCCTCGCAACTGGACGGGGCAGTCATCACAGCGCACCTGCCCGGAGAAGAGGGTCGCGCGGCCTTCGCCGTCGATCTTAAGGACCCCGGCGTCACTTGCGGGGAGCCGGCGTGGACCAGCCGTGGACTACGGGAAATCCCCAGCGGCCCAGTACATTTCAACAGGGTTCCGGCCACCATCATCGAGGGTCCGGGCTGGTACCATCAGCGGCCGGGATTCGCGTGGGGCGGCATGGGCGTAGCGGCGTGCTGGCTCGGCGGTGCCATTGCTTTGGCACGCGACTTTGCCGAATCCTTGGCCAGGTCCGCGGACAAGGGGCGGGCGGCTGACCAAATCGCGCTGGCCCACCTCGGCGACATCGACCGCACCATCAACTCCGCCACCGCATCACTCGCACGCGCAGCCGAACGCATCGACGCCTTGGAACCCGATGCCTTTTCCAGCACGTGGAGCGGGGCGCTCCGTGTCCGCGGAACCGTTGCCGCCGCCGTCGAACGCATCCAAACCCTGGTGAGCCAAAACCTGGGTCCGGGCCCGCTGGCCTTCAACGAGGCGTACGGAAAACGCATGGCGGACCTATCCCTCTATGTCCGCCAGCACCACGCCATGCGGGACGACGCGCAGCTCGGCTCCCGCGTCCTGCAAGGGGACCGCGAATGGTGACCTTCACCCACAACGATGCCGGCACCCCCGAGGCCGACTGGGATGCCAGCGGCGTTCGTGAGCTCCCGGAACTGCCCTTGGATGCCGAGGAGCTCGCCGGCATGACGTTCGTCGTCCTGGCAGCCCATCCCGACGACGAATCGCTGGGCGCCGGCGGCCTCCTGGCAAGGCTCCACGCGCTGGGGGCCACCGTCCGCCTGCTGCTGTGCACGGCAGGTGAGGCGTCACATCCGGAATCCACAACCACGACGCCGGAACAGCTTGCCGCCGTCAGGCTCACTGAGTTCGGAGAGGCCGTGTCCGGGCTGGCGCCCAGCGCCAAGTGGCGGTTCGTAGAGGTTCCGGATGGTCGCGTGGCCGCACACGTTGATAGCGTTGCCGCCGCCATCCGCCGGGAAGTGGCCGAGTCCGGCGCCCCGGCCGACAAGGTGGTCCTGGTCGCCCCCTACCGCTCGGACGGACATACCGACCACGATGCCCTCGGAAGCACCGCGGCCCGGATCGCGGCATCAGAAGGCTACGGGCTGCTCGAGTACCCCATTTGGTACTGGCTCTGGGCCGGTCCGGAAGATGGGACATGGGAATTGTGGGTGCGACTGCCGCTGGGCCATGAGGAACGCCGGGCCAAGGCACAGGCCATGCACTCCCACGCATCCCAAACGCAGCCACTCTCCGAGGAACCCGGCGACGAAACACTGCTGTCCCCTACGTTCCTGCAACACTTCTCGCGGAGCTGGGAGACATTCGCGTGGACCCCTCCAGCCGGCGGGTCAAACACCGCCTGCGACGCCGAGTCCATCTTCGACGCCGTTCATGCCCGCGAAGAGGACCCGTGGGACTACGCCTCGGGCTGGTATGAACGCCGCAAGCGGGCCCTGACTCTCGCGGCCCTGCCGGAAGAGACGTACGAGTCAGGGCTGGAGATCGGCTGCTCGATCGGGGTCCTCAGCGCCGAACTTGCCCCGCGATGCGAGCGGTTCCTGGCCGTGGATGCGAGCAGTACGGCCCTTGCCCAAGCCACCCGTCGCCTGTCCGGCATGGGCCATGCGGGGACCGGACACCTGACCGTGCCGTCGGAATGGCCCTCCGGAACGTTTGACCTGGTAGTGGTGTCAGAGATGGGCTATTACCTCAGCCCGGATGAACTCGATGGAATGCTGCACCGCGTCAAGGACTACATGCGGCCTGGCGGCACGCTGCTCCTGTGCCACTGGCGCCACCCGATCTCCGGCTGGACATTGGACGGAGAAACCGTCCACAGGACCGCCCGCCGCGTGCTGGACTGGCCAAGCCGGGGGCTGTACCGGGAGAAGGACTTCCTTCTGGAAGTCCTCGTCGCCCCGGAGGGTGCGGCGTGACAGGGCGGGCGATCCGGCACGTTGCGGTAGTCGTGCCTGCGCATAACGAAGAAGAGGAACTCGGCCCCGCCCTGAGCGCCATCCGCCATGCGGCCGACGCCCTGAGCGCCGGGAATCTACGTCCCGAGGCCCTGGGTGCCGAGGCCCGGAGTGCCGAGGCCTCGGCCGCCGAGGCAGAAACCGCGCAAGGAACACAGGTGTCCGTCAGCATCACGGTGGTTTTGGACAGTTGCACCGACGGTTCCCGCGATATCGTCAATGCCCATGCCTCCGCCGACGCCCGGGTCCGCATGCTTGAAACCCGTGCCCGAAGCACGGGAGCCAGCCGCGGAGCCGGCGTGATGGCCGCGCTGGCCGGCCTCGACACGGGCCGCCGCACCGATCCGGACACGGTCTGGCTGGCCAACACGGATGCGGACTCCAGCGTGCCAACAAACTGGCTGATCCGGCAGGTGGAGTTGGCCAACGCCGGGGTGGACGTCGTCTTAGGCTCAGTCGAACCGGATGCCCGCACCGCAGACCCAGGGATCCTTCGCCGCTGGCTTGAGCTGCATCCTTTCCGGGAGGACCACCCGCACATTTACGGAGCCAACTTCGGCGTCCGCGCGTCCGCGTACCTGGCCGTGGGCGGGTTTCCGAAGTTGCAGGCACATGAGGACCGGATTCTGGCCTCGCGGTTGTCACGGCAGGGATTCCTGATCAGATCGACGGACACCAACAGGGTGGTCACGTCGTCCCGGACAACAGCCCGGGCACCCCAGGGATTCGCCACCTACCTGCGGGCCCTCGGCGAACTGGCGCCTGTCACCGCGGATATCGCCTAGAGCCTCCCTACTGCCGGATCACCGACTCCACTGCGGCGATGGCTGCTGCCGTGATCATCTCCCTCTGCCCTGAACCCTCAACGGTCAAGAGAATCCCGCGCTGTTCATAGGCACTGATGACGGGCCGGGTCTGCTCCCGGTACAGCTCCAGCCGCCGCTTGATGACGGGACCGGTATCGTCGCTGCGGCCCTGGTCCTTGGCCCGCAGGAGCATCCGTTCCATCAATTCGTCGTCGGATACTGTGAGTGCCAGGACGGCTTCCAGCGCCTGGTGCCGCGTGCCGAGCAGCGCGTCAAGCGATTCCACCTGGGCCACGGTCCTTGGGTACCCGTCCAGCAGGAAGCCCGCACCGGCGTCGTCATCTTCCAGGCGCTGACTCAGCATCGCCGTGGTGACGTGGTCCGGCACGAACTCGCCACGGTCCATGTAGCGTCCGGCCTCCGCACCGAGGCTGGTCCCGTCGCGGACATGGGCCCTGAAGAGATCACCCGTTGAAATCGCGGGCACGGAGAAGTGCTTGGCGATGTGTTCAGCCTGTGTTCCCTTGCCCGAACCGGGAGGTCCCATGATGATCAGTCGCGCCATGACGCTGGTCCATTCGAAAGAGGCTGCGGAGACTTCAACCATACGCCCCTGCGCGTTATCGCGGCACCCCGCCCTTGCGACCCCCATCACATCGGAGTTACGGTTTTTGAAACGTCACAAAGAAAGCGCTTTCCCAGACTCTTGAGGTGAAATTCCATGACACAGCACGCCCCGGCCACGTGGATCGACGGCGCACCCCCCGCCACGCTCAGCGGTGGCTCCACATGGGGAATGCCCTTCCGGCGCGGAACAGTCCACGACGCCGATGCCCTGTCCGTCGTCGACGCGGACGGCACCGCCACCCCCTCCCAGGCCTGGCCCTTGGCTACCTGGCCCGACGGCTCCCTCAAGTGGGCCGGACTCGCCATCGGGGCCACGGACAACCCCTCAACAAGCTACTCAGTGCAGCTTCCTTCCGGCGAGGCGGACGCAACACAAGCGCACGACGCCGGTCCGGCAGCCGCCGTCGTACGTGAACCACAGGTGGTGGTCACCGAAACGGCGGAAACCATCACAGTCTCCACAGGAACAATGGACATGCTTCTGCCGCGCACCGGCGACCGGCTGTTCCGGAGCCTGACGCGGGACGGCTCGGTGGTGGCCCGGGACGCGCACCTTGTCAGCCTGCTGCAGGACGGGATTGCCGAAGGTGCGGGCAGCACGAGCCGGGAAGGATTCACGGGCCACATCGAGTCGGCGACGGTGGAACAAAACGGGCCCGTGCGGGCTGTGGTGCGGCTGGATGGCCGGCATCGTTCGGATAGTCAACAGTTGCCACGACGGGAATGGCTCCCCTTCACTGTCCGTTTCTACTTCCTTGCCGGAGCCCGGAGCGTGCGCATGGTGCACTCGTTCATATGGGACGGAAATGTTGAAAAAGACTTCCTGGCCGGCCTGGGCGTGCGGTTCACGGTCCCCTTGGCCAGCGAACCGCACGATCGGCACGTACGGATTGCCGGGGCGGACGGCGGGTTCCTGGTGGAGGCCGTCCGCGGACTGACGGGCCTTCGCCGCGATCCGGGCACCGAAGTGCGGAAAGCCCAGCTCGGCGGGGAACCCACGCCGCCGCTGGAGCAGTGGAATCCGGAGGTCTCCGAGCGCCTGCATCTAATTCCCGCGTGGAACGACTTCACCCTCACGCAGTTGTCCGCCGATGGCTTTGAGCTCCGCAAACGGACCGCCGCCGGGCATGGCTGGGTGGGGATCTCGGGCGGCACCCGATCCGCCGGTTTCTGCTCGCTGAGCGACGTCGGTGGCGGCTTAGGGATAGGGGTACGGGACTTCTGGCAATCGCACCCCGGGCAGTTGGACATCCGCGGCGCCGCTACGGCCGAACCCAGCGTCACGGCGTGGCTCTACTCCCCCGAAGCCCAACCCATGAACCTGCGTTTCTACCACGACGGCCTGGGCCAGGACACCTTCGAAGAGCAACTCGAAGGCCTGGAAATCACGTACGAGGACTACGAGCCCGGTTTCGGCAATGCACAAGGGATAGCAAGGACGCACGAGCTCACGCTCTTTGCCTACGACTCCACTCCCCCGGTCGAATCACTGGCAGCCGACGCAGCGTACGCCTCCCGGCCGCCGGTCCTGCAACCCTCGCCCCGGTACCTGCACAGCGCGGGCGTCTTTGGCGACTGGACACCGGTGGATCGAAGCACGCCTTCCCGCGCGGAACTCGAAGACAAGCTGGACTTCCTCTTCGACTTTTACCGCGGCCAGCAGGAGCAGCGCCGTTGGTACGGTTTCTGGAATTACGGCGACGTCATGCACACCTACGATCCGGACCGGCACGTCTGGCGCTACGACGTCGGCGGCTATGCGTGGGACAACTCAGAACTCTCCCCCGACTTGTGGCTTTGGTACATGTACCTTCGCTCCGGCCGCGCCGATGTGTTCCGTTTCGCCGAGGCCATGACCCGGCACACCGGCGAGGTGGATGTCTACCATCTGGGCCCCTGGCGCGGACTCGGCTCGCGGCACAACGTCCAGCATTGGGGCTGCAGCGCCAAGCAATTGCGGATCAGCAACCCTGCCTATCGCCGCTTCTACTACTATCTGACGGCCGACGAACGGACCGGGGATCTCCTCACCGAGCTCGTGGACAGCGACCAGAACTTTCTCGGCCTGGACCCGGTCCGCAAGGTTCGTCCCGATGCCGATACCTACCGCCCGGACCGCGGGGCACTGGGCGTTGGGCTGGGTACCGACTGGGGCTCGCTCGCGGCCACCTGGCTCACCGATTGGGAACGCACCGGCAACCCCCGCTCGCGCGACCGCCTGTTGGGCACCATGGCTGACATCGGTGCCCTCAAGTACGGCTTCCTCACGGGCGAGGCACTGTATGACCTGGATGCAGGAAGGTTCGACGCCGGACGCGAGGTCATCAGGGTCTCCCACCTGAGTGCGGTGTTCGGTTTGGTGGAAATCTGCAGCGAGCTCATCAGCCTGGTGCTGGACCCCGGGTTCGAGGAGGCCTGGTTGCAGTATTGCCGGCTGTTCCTGGCCTCACCCGAAGAGCAGGCCGACGAGGTGGGCCAAGCGTTGGACGGTATCTACCTGACGCAAGCCCACAGCCGCCTCACGGCCTACGCAGCAGCCCGGCTTGGTTCGCCTGAGCTGGCCGCATCGGCCTGGTCCAGCTTCAGCGTCGGCGGCGAAAACCTGAACCATGCCGAGGCATTCACCCTGAAGAAGATCATGCCCCCGTACGTCCTCCACCCCGTTGATGAGGCACCCACCGTGTCCACCAATGACACCGCCCAGTTTGGCCTGGCCGCCATCCAGAACCTGGCCCTCATCGGCGGGCACCTGCCGGCGGCAGCCTCGCAGCAGTAGCCCGACGCGGCGGTTCTCCGCCCGCCGCTGGAGGCTCCGGCGTCGTACGTCCGGTGCCGCCGCGAAACCACCGGTCGTCGCACACAACAAAGCCGCCCGCCTCCTTTCGGGGGCGGGCGGCTTTGTTGTTGGCGCCTACTTCTTGCCGGTATAGACGACGGCGGGTGCTGCCGGAGGCTGCATGCCCTCACCCACAAAGAAGCTCGGGTGCGGCGGCTGGTTGTACGCCACGTTCTCGCGGGCGACGGCCGTTCGGTACACGGTGTCGTGCATCAGGGTCCGCAGGCGAACCTCGGTGGGAGCTGTGGTGGTGTAGATCCGCAGCTCCGTGCTGTCCGTGGACGGCCAGGCGATTTCCTCGCGCCAATCACCCAGGATGTCCGCTTGGATGGACGGGTTGCCCTTGGTGGTGTTGTTGCTGCGGGCGCCATCGGCGGTCAGCAAGCGATCGCTGGTCTCGGTTTCCCAGTTCCACTTGGAGATAGTGGGGACGCCGCGGGACACCGTGGCGTCGTAGTCGTGGTCCACGATTTCACGCAGCAGGTCGCCATCCCACCAGGCAAGGAAGTTCGCGGCGGGGATATTCTCCGCGATCAGCTCGCCCTTGGCGGACATCAACTGGCCCCGCGGAGAATCCCACGCCGCCGTCCCGCCTACGGCCCATCCTTCGGCCCCTTCATAGCGGGGATCGATGTCGCCCGCAGCTCCACGCCCGGTGTCCTTGGTGGCCGGGATGTTCCACAGCACCTCGCCGGTGGCAGCGTCCCGGAACGTGGCGCCGCGGTTGCCGCTTTGGCTCATGCTCTCGTGGACGGCGAAGGTTTCCAGGCCGGGCCGCGAGGGATCCAGATCGCCCGTGTGGATGGCGTCGCCGTGGCCGAGCTTGGTGTTGTAGAGGGGCTGGCCATTGTCGTCGATGGTCATGGAACCGAAGACGAACTCGTCCTTGCCGTCCTGGTCAACGTCAGCCACGGATAGGTTGTGATTGCCCTGGCCCTTGTACTGGTCGCCCGCCACGTTGGAATCGAAGGTCCAGCGCTTCACGAGCTTGCCGTTAACCAGGTCATAAGTCACCAGCACCGTACGGGTGTAGTAGCCGCGGCTGAACATCATGGACGGGTGCTCGCCGTCCAGGTACGCGACGGCTGCGAGGAAACGATCCACGCGGTTGCCGTAGTTATCGCCCCAGCTGGCCACCAAGCCGCGCTCAGGCTCATAAGCGACAGTGTCCAGGATGGTCCCCGTCTCGCCCTTGAACACCGTGAGGAACTCCGGGCCGGCCAGCACGTAGCCGGCGCTGTTGCGGTAGTCGGCGTTGGCGTCGCCGATCACTGTGCCTGAAGCATCCGTGGTGCCATCCGCCGTCTTGAACGAAACCTCGGCCTTGCCGTCGCCGTCGAAGTCGTACGCCAGGACCTGCGTGTAGTGCGCCCCGGCGCGAATGTTGCGGCCGAGGTCGATGCGCCACAGCTTGGTGCCGTCCAACTTGTAGGCGTCCACATAGACGTTGCCCGTGTAGCCGGACTGCGAATTGTCCTTCGCGTTGGAGGGCGACCATGTCTGGATGACCTCATACTTGCCGTCACCGTCGAGGTCCGCCACGGTGGCGTCGTTGGCCGAGTAGGTGTAAGCCTTGCCGTCGGGGGTGACGCCGTCCGCTGGCTTGTCCAGCTTGATGGCGAGGTAGTTTTGGGCCAGCGGCGTGACAGCCTCGGTCAGTTTGTCCTGGCCTTGGCCATTGCCCACCGTCTTAATGACGTAGCTTGAGGTGGCCGTTCCCGCAGGATCCACGAAAAAGGTTGAATTGCGGATGGGTTCGGGCGTGATGTTGACGCCGTCGCGCAGCACTTGGAACCCGATGCTGTCCTTGTCCAGGCCCAGCATGCGCCAACTGACATTCACGCCTTGGTCAGTCAGGACCGCCACCGGCGCACGGCCCAGGTTTTCCACCTGCCGCTTGGGCGTTTGGTCCTTCTTCGCGTTGACGACGGCGGGTGCGTTGGCTGGCGCTGTTTGGGTGGTTGCCGCTTGCGCGAGGGGCACACCCGTGAAGGCCAGGGCTGCCGCGGCGAGGGTGGCCATTGCCGTGAGGGGAACGAGTGGTCTGCGGGAGGAACATTTCGAGGGGTAAGCCAAAGAACATCTCCTTTGATGCTGGACAGCGGAGGGTCCGCTGCCCGTTTTTGGAACGTTTCACTGAGGTGCCCAACTATCCCTTTCCACGAGTGGCGTGATCAGAGGATGCGCACGCAATTGGGTCGCGCATGATGCCGTTCTCAGCGCTCATAGCGACATCAACTGCTACATAGATGTGAAGTGAAAACGCTTTCCGCGGTCTATGTTTACAGCGCTCCACACCTTGGTCAAGGGTTTGACTGGAAATTACTGGGAGTTTTCGATTCTTGATGTTCACTTTTGTTCCCATTCACCCTGAAAACGATCCGGCATTGCCTCTGGTCCGCATCCGGGAAGCCGGATATAGTAAGTATGCTGACAAATTCTGAGCGAGCCAGGAGGACACTGTGACCGAGAAGGATACGGAACGCACCACCGCAAGCGAAGACACATTGAACCCAATCACCCACCCGTTCGACCAAACCAACGGTTTGGCGGACGACCTCGACGGCGATTCCGACGGCACGGCTGAGAGCGACACCCGCAGCGAAGCCGAACGCACGGACGACGACGAATCAGGAGCAGGCGTACTGGACGGCGACACCAGCGACGACGCCACCGGCCCCGAAGGCAGGAAAGGCCCGGGCGCCATACCGCCCCTCGGCGGAGCACTCGGACAGCACTAGCAGCACGTGGAATGCCGCCCCGGCCATCGCCCGGGGCGGCATCTCTTCGTCACGACGTCAAAGGAACCTCATGACTACCTGGCTTATTACCGGTTGCTCAACAGGCCTCGGCCGGGCCTTGGCGAAAGCCGTGCTCGAGAAGGGCCACAACGCGGTGGTCACCGCACGTGACACCGCAACCCTGCAGGACCTCACCACTGAATTCCCGACGACGGCCCTCGCCGTGGGGCTCGATGTCACCGACGCCACCCAGGTCTGCAGAAGGAGCTGGCGCCGCTGGGCATCTCGGTCACAGCGGTGGAGCCGGGCGGATTCCGCACGGACTTTGCCGGGCGTTCCCTGACTCAGTCCGCGGAGGCCATCGATGACTATGCTGACACCGCCGGAAAGCGCCGCAAGGAAAACGACACCGTTCACGGTACCCAGCCCGGCGACCCGGACAAGGCTGCGCAGGTGATCATCGACGCCGTTGAAGCCGAAGAGACGCCCGCCTTCCTGTTGTTGGGAGCGGACGCCCTGCATGCCTACGACGCCGTTGAAGAAGCCATGCGGGCCGAGGTGGAGCGCTGGCGGGAACGGGGCGGGAGCACCGGTTACACAGAGTAAAGAGCAACGTGTAATCGGTCACACTTGGGCGGATTTGCTTGTCATCCAGGGCAGCCACCATGAACCATGAATGAGGGAACGCGTTCCCAACAAGCTGAATCAGCAATCCTCACCGACGAGGATGCGGCCCCGGGCGACGAGGCTTGGGGCTGTTAAAAGCCTGAGTGAAAGTACTGACAATGACGACACATACTGACTCCATCTCGCTTAAAATCTGGGATAACTCGGCAATCGACCACACCATCGAAGCCGCCATCCGGGATCTCACTCCCCGCGCCACTGCGGAAAACTGCGGTATCTCCGTGACCCTCAGCGGACCCAAGACCTTCACGGTCAGCCTTAACCGCTAAGCAGTCCAGACACACCAGAAAGCGGACGACTCCGGTACCCACCGGCGTCGTCCGTTTTTGTTTGCTCCGCGAGTTCGCTGGAAACCTGCCAAACACCCTGCAAGTTTCCCTACGACGTCGCCGGTTTTGCGCCCGGCCGGTGACCAAGCCGTGGAGTAGCCTTGGACTTCGAGGCACAGCTTGTCCAGGGAGGACGCATCAGTATCCGAAGCGCAGGGATCCTGCTTTACAGGCGGTCCGCGGAGAATGGCTTGGAACTCTGGATTGCCCACATGGGCGGCCCTTTCTGGGCCCGCAAGGACCAGCACGCCTGGTCCATCCCGAAGGGTGAATTCGCAGACGACGAAGACCCCTTGGTTGCTGCCCGGCGCGAGTTCACGGAGGAGATCGGGTCACCCCCGCCGGACGCGGAGTACCACCTGCTGGGTGTCTTCCGGCAACCCTCCGGCAAACTCATCACCGCCTTCGCAGCGGAAGCCCCGTCTTTCCAGCCGGAGGAAGTGGTGAGCAACACCTTCCCCATGGAATGGCCCAAAGGCTCCGGTTCCATCAAGGAGTTCCCCGAGATCGACGACGCCCAATGGATCGACGAGGCAACGGCACGCACCAAGCTGGTCAAGGGCCAGCTGCCCATTGTGGATGCGCTGGTGGCGCACCTCAATGACGACCGCGCTTAGGTCCTTTCCTTGTTGTGAACTCCCGGATCCAGTCAACGGTTTCGGGGTGGTCCAGGTGGAGGCCGTGCCCCGCACCCGGGACGCGGACCAGCACTGAAGCCCGGATGTGTCGCCGGAGCGCAACGGCATTCGGCAACGGCGTCAACGGGTCCTCCGTCCCGTGGAGAATCAACGTCGGAGCAAGGATGGAACCCAGTTCCGACCATGAGTCATGCTCACGGCTGGCCCTGAAGTGACGCGACTTTGCCCAGGCCGAGGCCCTGGACGTGAAAAACGTTTGTACAGCTTCGGGGTGGTCGGCAGCCCACTCCGCATCGAAGAACAAAGGGCCCAGCCGTGCCACGTCTCCGCTCACCAAGGCCGCCATGGCCGCCGGGTCCGCCCGCATCCCCGGATCCGTTGATCGTCCTCCACTGCTCGCAGCCAGGATCAACGTCCTCACCCGCTGAGGGAAGTCGATGGCGAGCCACTGCCCTATCCGGCCACCCATGGAGTGCCCATAAACGTCCGCAGTCTCCACTCCGGCTGCGTCCAGTACAGCAACCGCATCGGCAGCCAGCAAACGAGTGGAATAGCGATCAGCCTGCCCTTGCCCGCTGCAGCCAATCCCACGGTGATCGAAGCGGATCACGCGGTAAGAGCGGGACAGTAGTTCCGCCGTCGGGCCCCAACCGTCCATGGCCGTTGCCTGACCGGCGATCAACAGCAATGGCTCCCCACCGCCGGACTCCGTCCACGCCAGTTCGGTGCCGTCAGGGGCCGCAGCAAAGTTCACCGTGACACTTTATCGGTGCAGCGGCCGGGAGGGTCTGCGCGGCGGCTAGCGTTAAGGGATGACCGCTGAATACAGGTACGACGTCGACGTGCTTCACCTTTTGGTGTCGCCCGCGCATGCCTACTTTGGCAGGGCACGGGAGGGCGCCGCAGATGTTCCGACCACCGATGCACCGACGGCAGAGCTCGTTGCGGACAAAGGCATTGTTGGAGACCGTTTCTTTGGCAAAGCGGCGCACATGGATGCGGCCGTGACTGTGTTCGCGGTTGAGGCGCTGGAGGCTATAGCTGCCGAACTCGGTTCCGGGCCGTTTGATCCCCTGCTGACCCGGCGGAATGTGGTGATCCGCGGCGCGGAACTGGCACCCCTGCTGGGCCATGAATTCGTCCTCGAGTCGGGCAAGGATTCCGTCCGTTTGAAAGCCGGCCGCCCCGCCCACCCCTGCGCGTGGATGGACCAGATGTTGGCTCCCGGCGCCCACAACGCCATGCGGGGAAGGGGCGGAGTAAGGTGCCAGGTGATCTCCGGCGGGTTCCTCCACCGTGGGCCTGCCATCCTGGTCAGCCCAGTCCCGCTGAACCCGGCCCGCGCCGGGGAAGCTTCCGTGCTGAGGCCCACCCGGCTGCCCTAGCCCGGAACCGGCGCCTCACACCTCCGCCGCCGGCGCCGCGAACTGGGCTTCGTAGAGCCGGGAGTACGCGCCACCGGCGGAGAGAAGCTCCGAGTGGGTCCCCTGCTCCACGATCTGCCCGGACTCCATGACCAGGATGAGGTCGGCGTCCCGGATGGTGGAGAGCCTGTGCGCGATGACAAAGCTGGTGCGGTCCGAGCGCAGTGCATTCATGGCCTTCTGGACCAGCACTTCCGTGCGGGTGTCCACCGAGCTGGTGGCCTCGTCCAGGATCAGCACTGAAGGGCGGGACAGGAAGGCCCTGGCAATGGTGAGCAACTGCTTTTCCCCTGCCGAGACGTTGCTGCCCTCATCGTCCAACAAGGTGTTGTACCCCTCGGGCAGCGAGCGCACAAAGCGGTCCACATAGGTGGCTTGCGCAGCCTCCATGATCGAAGATTCCGAGGCATCCGGCCGGCCATAGGCAATGTTGTCCCGGATTGTCCCGCCGAACAGCCACGTATCCTGCAAGACCATGCCCATCCGCGAACGCAGTTCCTGCCGGGACATGGTGGAGATGTCCACGCCGTCCAAGGTGATCCTGCCGCCGTCGAGCTCGTAGAAGCGCATCATGAGGTTCACCAAGGTGGTCTTGCCCGCACCTGTTGGCCCAACAATGGCGATGCTTTGCCCCGGTTCGGCCACCAGGTTGAGTCCGGTGATGAGCGGCTTGTCCGGCGAGTAGCTGAAAGAAACGTCCTCGAAGACCAACCGGCCTGGCCCTCCGGCCGCCGAAGTATCCGAAGGCTCGGGCGATTCTTCCTCTTCGTCGATCAACTCGAAGACCCGTTCGGCGGAGGCCACACCGGATTGCAGCATGTTTGCCATGGATCCCAGCTGTGCGAGCGGCATGGTGAATTGCCGCGAGTACTGGATGAATGCCTGCACGTCGCCGAGCTGCATTCCGCCGGAAGCCACCTGCAGGCCACCCACCACGGCAATGGCCACGTAGACGAGGTTTCCGATGAACGTCATGGCGGGCATGATCAGTCCGCTGACGAACTGGGCACCGAAGCTTGCCTGGAAGAGCTCGGAATTCTTGTCCCGGAACTTCTGCTGTACCTCGTCCTGCCGGCCGAACACCTTCACCAAAGCGTGTCCGGTGTAGGTCTCCTCAATGTGGCCGTTGAGTTCGCCCGTGTTCTTCCACTGGGCCACGAAGAGCTTTTGGGAACGCTTGGCGATCAGCACGGTGATCCCGAGGGTCAGGGGGATAGTGATGAGGGCAATCAGTGCCAGCAGCGGGGAGAGGATGAACATCATCACCAGCACCCCCAGCACGGTCAGCAGGGAGGAGACCACTTGGCTGATGGATTGTTGGAGGCTTTGGGAGATGTTGTCGACGTCGTTGGTCACCCGGCTGAGCAGCTCGCCGCGCTGGATTTTGTCGAAGTACTTGAGCGGCAGCCTGTGGATTTTCGCTTCGATCCGTTCGCGCAACCGGTAGACGGTCCTTTGCACGACGCCGTTGAGGATGTACGCCTGGATCCAACCGAACGCCGCGGCGAGGACATACAGCACGAGCGTCCAGAGCAGTACCGAGGACAGCGCGCCGAAGTCGATGCCGACGCCGGGTGTCAGGGGCATGGCGCTGAGCATGTCGGCTTTGGTGTTCTCCCCGGCGGCGCGGAGCCCTGCGATCACGGCTTCTTTGGAAACGCCGGCGGGCAGTTCCTTGGAAACGACGCCGGCAAAGATCAGGTTGGTGCCTTCGCCAAGCAGCCGTGGACCAATGACGTTCAGGGCCACGCTGACAACGGCGAACATCAGGACCAGGCCAAGCCAGACCCGTTCAGGATGCAGGGTGCCCAGCAGACGCTTGGCGGAGGCTCCGAAGTTGGACGCCTTCTCGGCCGGGACGTTCATCCCGGCGAACGGCCCGCCCCTGCCCGGCCCCATCGGGGGACGCTGCGGACCACGGACAGCTGTACTCATGCCGCCTCCTCCGCTGCGAGTTGGGAGGCCACGATTTCCCGGTACGTTTCGGAAGTCTCCAACAGCTCATCGTGCGTTCCCTGCCCAACGATCCTGCCGTCGTCGAGCACTAATATCCGGTCAGCATCCGCGATGCTGGACACGCGCTGGGCGATGATCACCAGCGTGGCGCCCTGGGTGTGCTGTTTGAGGGCGCGGCGCAGCCGGGCGTCCGTTGCCGTATCCAGGGACGAGAACGAATCGTCAAAAATGTAGAGTTCGGGCTGTTTGACCAGTGCCCGGGCGATGGCGAGCCGTTGCCGCTGACCGCCGGATACGTTGGTCCCGCCCTGGGAGATCGGTGCGTCCAGCCCGCCGTCCATTTCCTCAACAAAGTCGCGGGCTTGGGCGACGGCGAGGGCCTGCCACAGTTCGTCGTCGGTGGCGTCCGGTTTGCCGTAAAGCAGGTTGCTGCGGACGGTTCCGGAGAACAGGTAGGGCTTTTGCGGCACCAACCCGATGTGCCCCCACAGGTGGTCGGGTTGCAGTTCCCGGACGTCCACGCCGTCCATCCTGACGGATCCTGAGGTGGCGTCGAAGAGTCGCGGCATCAGGTTCACGAGGGTGGTCTTGCCCGCCCCGGTGCTGCCGATAATGGCCGTGGTCTGGCCGGCCCGGGCGGTGAAGGACACCCCGCTGAGGACGGGCTGTTCGGCACCCGGGTAGGCGAATCCGACGTCGCGCATTTCCAGCTCGCCCCTGCGGTGGCCGGTGAGGGACACAGGGTTCGACGGCGGCTGGACGCTTGAGTCGGTCCCCAGCACCTCGCCGATGCGGTCTGCTGAGACGGAAGCACGCGGGATCATCACGGCCATGAACGTGGCCATCATGACGGACATGAGGATTTGCATGAGGTAGCTCAGGAACGCGATGAGCGTCCCCACCTGCATGGAGCCGTCCTCGATCCGGAACGACCCGAACCAGATCACCGCCACACTGGAAACGTTCATGACCAGCATGACCACAGGGAACATGAGCGCCATCAGCCGGCCGGCCCTCAGCGCAACGTCCGTGACGTCGTCGTTCGCTTTGCCGAACCGCAGGGATTCCATGTCCTCCCGCACGAAGGCCCGCACCACGCGGATACCGGTCAGTTGCTCGCGAAGCACCCTGTTCACGGCGTCGATCCGGACCTGCATTTTGCGGAACAGCGGAACCATCCGGGTCACGATCAGCCCGACGCAAACCAGCAACACCGGCACCGCCACGGCGATCAACCACGACAGTTGCGCATCTTGCCGAACCGCCATGATCACACCGCCGATACTCAGCATCGGCGCCGTGACCATCAGGGTGCAGGACATGAGGACCAGTTGCTGGACCTGCTGGATGTCGTTGGTGGAGCGGGTGATGAGGGACGCCGCGCCAAAGCGGCTGACCTCTTGCTCCGAGAACTCCCCCACCCTGCCGAAGATCGCGTCCCGGAGGTCGCGGCCCAAGCTCATGGCCGCCTTCGCGCCGAAGTACACCGCAATGACGGCGCAGGCGATCTGCAGCAGGGTAATAAGCAGCATGACCGCGCCCATGCGGAGGATGTATCCGGTGTCGCCTGTGGCGACGCCCTGGTCGATGATGTCGGCATTGAGCGTGGGCAGGTACAGCGAGGCGATGGACTGCGCCAGCTGGAAAACGACGACGGCGACCAGCAGCCGCTGGTGCGGCCGGAGGAAACGAACAAGGACCTTCCACAGCATGGGATCTCCAGCGTCCGGGGGTAAACCGAAGGCCAGTTTACGTCTGGTTGCTGGGGGCAACTAGGGGGTATTCAGTAGGCTGGAAGCGTTCCACCCCAGAACCGCTATGAAGGGACCGAAGTTTTGGCTTACATCACCGTCGGAAACGAAAACAGCACTGAGATTGAGCTCTACTACGAGGACCATGGGGCGGGGCAGCCTGTTGTCCTGATCCACGGCTACCCCCTGGACGGATCCTCATGGGAAAAGCAGACAGCGGCACTGCTTGACGCCGGCTACAGGGTCATCACCTACGACCGCCGCGGCTTCGGGAAGTCCAGCAAGCCCACGGTCGGCTACGACTACGACACCTTCGCAGCCGACCTCAAAGCGGTCCTGGAAACCCTCGACCTCAACGACGCCGTACTGGTGGGATTCTCCATGGGAACCGGCGAGGTTGCCCGCTACATCAGCACCTACGGTTCAGGCCGCGTGGCCAAGGCCGTGTTCCTCGGCTCCCTGGAACCGTTCCTCTTGAAGACCGACGACAATCCGGATGGCGTCCCCCAGGATGTCTTCGATGGCCTCGCCCAGGCAGTCAAGGCTGATCGCTACGCCTTCTTCACGGATTTCTTCAAGAACTTCTACAACAGCGACACCTTCCTGGGCACCGAACGCCTCAGCCAGGAATTGGTCGATGCGAGCTGGAACCTGGCAGCAAATTCCGGTGCATTCGCATCAGTTGCTGCACAGCCCACGTGGCTCACTGATTTCCGCGCGGATATCCCCACAATCGATGTCCCCGCTTTGATCGTGCACGGCACTGCGGACAATATCCTGCCCATCGATGTCACCGGCCGCCGATTCAAAGACGCACTTCCCAGCGCTGAATACGTGGAAATCGAGGGGGCGCCGCACGGTTTCCTGTGGACGCACGGAGCAGAAATCAACGAAGCCCTTCTGGCATTCCTCAAAAAGTAGTGAAATAGCCCTCAAGAAGGCTTTCTTGAGGGCTATTTCTTAGGTGATCCTGAGTTTGCGGACTTTCTTTCCCAGCCGGAGATACTCCTGCTGGACCGCGTCCGCTGCCGTCCGTTCCCTGGCGTGGAGAACTCCGTAGGTAAATGCGGCGTTGCCCATGCCGGGGGCGGATCCGAGCTTCAGCAGTTCAGTCCGGGCTACGGCACTGTCCTGGTGTTCACCCAAAATGGTCTGTATCCGATGGGCCATATGAGCGATCTTCGCTGCCTGCTTGCCGTGGATGCTTTCCGCCGCCGCAGCCGCAAAGCGCAACTTCTTGGCTGCCTTCCGGACTTCGTGGAAGGCCTTGTCACGGGAAGGCCCGACGGCGGCGGCAACCGCTGCGTCGTGGCGTTCAGCGAGGCGTTTGGCAGCCTTGTTGACGCGCTTGGCCGTTGCCTTGCCTGCACCGGGCATGACCTCGGGCGCGACCGGAGGCTCCTCGACGAAGGCCTCCAATTGGTCCAGCAGCCGGAAGTATCCAGGACTGTCCATCCGGGATCGGATGGCCGTCAGGGCAGTGTCCTTGCGAACCTTCATGCGTTCGTCCAGCTCTGCCGCCAAAGGGCCCAGCACGAGCCTTCCCGGCAGTTCATCCAGCGATTCCCGCAGCCGCCGATGGAGCACCTCGGCGTCCCTGTACCGGCCCAGGGTTTGGGCGAGCGATTTCAAGCCCGCTTCCAACTCGTCCACCGGGCCGGCTTTGAAGAACTTGCGGTAGCTGTGGAGCACCGACCGGATCCGCCGGGTTACGGACCGCAGCTGGTGGACGGAATCATCGGCGTTCATCCTGACCTGGGCATCCCGCCGGAGCATCCTGGCCACTTGCTGGTCAAGGTAGTCGAGGACGGGCACAACGGCCCGTCCCTTGCGCTCGGGGACCTCGCGGCCGCTTCCCTTGGTTCGGGGCAAGTGTCCGGCCAGCGCGGTTGCGAGTTTGGACGTCCGTTCACTGGGGCGCGCGCCGGTTTTCGCGATTATCCCGGCGGCGGCATCGAACAGTGCTGCCGCGGCGTCGTCACCCGGATTGTGGTTCAGCTCCAGTTCCCATTCACGCCACGTGCGGGAGGTGGCATCGGTGAAAGACACCTCGGCCTCGACGTGGTCATCGACGAACTCGGCAATCGCCCTGCCGTCTTCCGCGTACAGGCCGATGCTGGTGCGGCTGGTGTTCACAGTGGCCACGGGTGCCACGGAATGGCCACGTGTGTAGGCAAGGACCCTGGCCAGGATGTCATCCGGGACGATCTCCGGCCGGCCCAACGCAGCATGTATTTCCGTGCGCCGCCCAAGGCCTTTGGGCAGCTTAAGGTGCCATCCGGCGTCGGGTCCTCCGGTACGACGGCGGAGCGTCATCCCGTAGGAGGCGAGGGCGAGGTCTTTGGTGTCGAAATAGACGGCCTCAAGCCGGTGCGTCGCCGGTTCGCCTACCCTGGAGACGCCGTCGATGGCTGTCAGGTCGGGCAGCGGCGTTGACGGTTCGACGTCGAACTTCCGCTCCACTTCCACAGTGGACTTGGTCATGGTCCAATCACCTCCTGCTGCCGTAAATGTTGCCCGCAACGGTGAAGGCCGGCCGGATCGCCGGCCGGCCTTCACCGCGCTGCATCAGACCAGCGGTCCTCCGGCCTCATCTACATCCCCGCCGGAGATGGTGCCACGCCAACCTCCGGTTTCGTGCCCTTGGGCTTCGATGAACTTCTTGAATTTGTCCAGGTCCGCGCCAACGCGCAGACTGTCGGCTCCAATAGCCGAGCCTGCCTTTTCGGCGAGGGTGTCCGGTTCCCACACGATTTCGACGTTGACGCGGGTCCTGCCGGCGTCGAGCGGTTCGAAGGTCACCGAGCCGCCGTTGCGGGGGCCGTCCACGCTGGCCCAGCTCACCAGGGAGTCCGGAACCTGGTCAATGATCTGGGCGTTGTAGTCGCGCTTTACGCCTCCCACATTGGTGGAGAAGTGGAGGGCCGTGTCATCGATCTGCCGCACGGCTTCCACACCGTTCATGAACTCCGGGAAGCTCTCAAACTGGGTCCACTGGTTGTAGGCCACGGAAACAGGGACATCTACTTCAATTGATTTGTTGACGGTAGCCATGGATTTTGCTCCTTCTTTGCCGTCGAGTGCGGGGTGCCTTGCGGTCGCGTGCCTTGTGCGTCCGGGGGCTTAGCCTGCGTTGAAGTCTTCCTGGTCGTCGTCGTTCGGCGCCTGCTCCTGGGGAAGGTCGGTGCCGCTGCCGTCCGGCAGGTCCTCTGCGTCGGGTTGCAGGTTCTGTTCCTGGAGGGACTGCTCATCTGTCCCGCCGAAACGGCCTGCGCCCGGTTCGCCGGAGCTGTCCGAATCTTCCGGATCCAAGTGGCTGAGGTTCGGGGCGCCGGTTGCGTAGGTCTCGCCGTCGGGGCTGTCCTGGCTCAAACCGGCTTCGCTCAGGTCTTCTTCTACACGGGGCTGGGCCTGTCCTCCGCCAGCTTCCTGCTCTGCCGTCGGGGTGCCGTAGCCGCCTACTTCTTCTTCAGGTGTGGCGTTCTGACTGTCCATGAGACCTGTCCTTTCCAACGGTTAATGGAACACTTCGAATTTATAAGCATACTTAGCTGTTTGTCCATGCCGGAAGGTCTTAGTCAGTAAACTTAGTACTTCTTCGCTTCATCGGCTACCGTGTCAGGCCGGAGGTCTGGTCATCCGGGCTACTGGCAGACGCGCGCTGGGCGTCCTTGGTTGCTGAGTCGACTTGCTACAGCATGTCGTCAACCTCAGTTGAGTCGGCCGCCGCCGTCGTGTGGCCCTTGAGTCGCAGCTCCACGGCCATGGAAGTGGTCCTGGCAGCAGCTGAAAGCATGCTTCCACAAGCAGCTCACGACGGCTGCGGCACCTCGCATCCACCTTGCGGATCAAGCCCCGTGTAATTCAGCGGTCCGGCAACAATGTTGAGGGCGATCGTGGCGAACTGTGAGCACTGCGCCGGTGGCGCGTTGTAATATCCACGCTGCCCCGCAGCTATTGCACCGATGACCAACCACACCACTACGATCAGCCCGAGAATTGATCCGATACGCATTTTCCACCTCAATCAAAAGAATGGATAAACCCGGAACCGGGCGGATTATGGGCGAAGCCGTGGGCGATTATCCGCCCACGGCTTCGAAGCCCCGATCAATCCGTCGGATTAGGTTCAGTAGTCAAGCTGCGGTCGTCCGCAGTCTTTGCATCTTTTTCCTCAGCCGGTCCCGGCGGAGTCGCAGACTTGTTCGCTCCGGCGTCGGCAGCGTCGTCCGGATCTCCCCCGGCCCCACCGTCCGCCGGCACTTGCGCGCTGGCGATGGGTGTTCCGAGATCCCGCGGGATCGGATGGCCAGGGGTTGTTACTCCGTCATGGATGTGGCTAAGGCCCCCAGATTCCACTGGGTCCGGGGTCATACGCGCGACCGCCCCCGCCCCAAAACCCATCCAATGAGGGCAAGAACAAGAAGGATAATTCCTACCCACAGCAGGAAACTTAGGGCCTGGTTGAATCCACCTACCAGCAGCAGGATGATCGCAATGACTCCGGCGATGATCAATAGTGTGTTCATGTAGCTACGCATCCCTTCAAACAAATTTCTGTCCAGTTAGGAAGGCATCCGCCGGGACCCCAAATGAAGTCCCACCCCATATCAACGGGCACCAACGGAGAATCTTCTCCTTATTCCGTACCTACCCATAATGGCTATGGTTCAAACAGAGCAACCACTAGGGGAAGCACGTGCACAGCTTCATAATAAGCACGCTTTGTGTTTTGGCGAAGTGATTTGATGCCGAACATTTTTCGAGGCGGATCACCCTGTCAACGCGTTTTCCCGCCTACACCCTCGGGCGCATCAACGGCGGGTTCAGCACCGCACGGGTGGGGTGCCCCGCCGTCGAACGCGCTTCCTCGGCGAGCCTGAACAGTGCGGCCGGCCTGCCGGCATCGCCGGCAGTCATGCGCCCTGTGTCCTCGAGGAAGCCGGGCGTGCCGGTGGCCTTGCGATGGAAGTTTCGCGGGTCCAGGCGGGTCCCCCAAACGGCCTCGTAGACGGCGCGTAACTGGGCGATGGTGAACTCTTCGCCGCAGAACGCGGCACCCAAAGGCGAGTACTCCAACTTGGCCCTGGCCCGCTCTACGGCATCTTCCAGGATCTGCGCGTGGTCGAAGGCCAAGTCCACCTCGCCGTTGGCCACGCGTTCCACCGGATACCACGCCGCTTGCTCGGCGTCGCTGCCGGCGGACAGGACGGGAAAGTCGGGCGCCAGCAGAAGGTGCGCCACGGTGAGGACGTCGCCACGGGGGTCGCGACCCTTGGGGCCGTAGCTCGCCAACTGCTCCAAATAGCCCGGCAAACGTTCGACGCCGGTTTCCTCGCCCAGTTCGCGGATCGCTGCTTCCACGAGGTCCTCGCCGGGCAGGACGAAACCACCGGGGAGGGCGAGCCGCCCGCGGAACGGCTCGATGAGGCGGGTGATAAGCAGGACGCAGAGCTCGCCGCCGCGGACGGTAAGGGCAACGATGTCCACCGTGACGGGAAAGCTCGCAGGCGCTGAAACAGCTTGTGTCATGCGGCAATCCTACGGCATTTATCGTCATATTGACATTAATAGTTCCGGTGCCCTAGGGTGTTGTTATCGTCAGATAGACGATAACTCTTCGAATCAAGGAGCATCATGGCAACCATCAAGCGCTACCCCTGGATCAGCCACTTCCTCGGCAGCCCCACCGGCTACGTCGTGCACCTGCAAAAGGGCGCGGTGAAGCACCAGGGAGTGGGCCAGGCGTTCTGGTTCCGGCCCGTGAATTCCGTGCTCAGCGAAGTGCCGGTGGACGATCAGGAACTCCCCACCCTCTTCCACGCCATCACCCGGGACCACCAGGACGTCACAGTGCAGGCCAACGTCACCTACCGGTTCGTGGATCCTGTAGCGGTGTCGACTCGGCTCGACTTTGGCCTGCAAACACCGGGGGCAGCGCCGGCAACGGGACGCGAGCAGGTGTCCACCATCATCGGGCAGCTCTGCCAGAGCCACGCGATCGACCAGATTGCCGCCACCACCTTGGCCGAAGCCTTGGAACGCGGCGTCAGCCAGCTGCGGATAGTGCTCACCGAAGCCCTCCGCGCAGACGCCCGGCTGCAATCCACCGGCATCGAAATCCTCGGGGTGCAGGTCCTGGCAGTCCGGCCCGAGTCCGACGTCGAACGTGCCCTGCAGACACCCGTCCGCGAACAACTGCAAGCCGAAGCGGACCGGGCTGTCTACGAAAGGCGGGCGGTCGCCGTCGAACGTGAACGCACCATCTCCGAGAACGAGATGGCCAGCCAAATCGAACTGGCCGTTCGGCGCGAGAACCTCGTGGCGCAGGAGGGCATTAACGCCCGTCGGGCAGCGGAAGAAAAAGCCGCAGCCGGCCTCATCGAAGCCCAGGGTTCGGCCGAGCGCAAGGGCATCGGCGCTGCGGCCGAAGCCAACCAGATCCGGCTGGTGGGTGAAGCAGCTGCGGCCCGCGAGGCTGCCACCATGGAGGTCTACCGGGGCATGGAACAGTCCACGCTGCTTGCCCTCGCCCTGCGGGACGCAGCCGGTTCGCTGCCGAACATCGGCAACCTGACTATCACGCCGGACCTCCTGAGCGGAGCCCTGGCCGGGCTCTTCAAGGAGCAGAACGGACAAGCACCGGCACCGGCAGCCAAGTAAGGATCAGACCATGGCAACTCCACGCATCGTCATCGTTCACAGGCGTACCGAACTCCAGGAACTCCTGGACCGCCACTCGACCCGCGGACAGGCTGAGTTCTTCCTCCGGACCCGTGGCCGGAGCCTCGAAGAAGTTCAGCAGCGCCACGACCACCTCACCGCCGCCCTCGCCACAGTGCGGGGAGCGGTCCCGGCCGAATGGCGGCAAGCCGAAGTGGAGCGCGCCGACCTCAGCCGCTTCCTCCTGACAGCAGAGGACATCATCGTGGCCGTGGGCCAGGACGGGCTGGTGGCCAATGCTGCCAAGTACCTTTCCGGGCAACCGGTCATCGGCGTGGATCCGGAGCCCGGAGCCAATCCCGGCGTCCTGGTGCGGCACACGCCCGCGGCGGCCACGGCCCTGATCCGCGCCGGCGACCCGAACCGCCTGCGCTGCCTGGACCTCACCACCGTGACGGCAACGCTCGACGACGGGCAGCAGCTTTCGGCGCTCAACGAGATCTTCGTGGGGCACGCCTCCCACCAATCCGCCAGGTACCAGTTGACGGCGCCGAGTTTTACAAGTTCCGGTGGCCAAACCGAGCGGCAGTCCTCATCGGGATTGATCGTCTCCACCGGCACCGGAGCCACTGGCTGGTGCGCTTCAATCGCACTGGAACGTGGAGGCCGGGCCCTGCCCGCACCGACTGACCCGACGCTTGCGTGGTTTGTCCGCGAAGCCTGGCCGTCGCCCGTTACGGGAGCTTCCCTCACTGAGGGCCTTCTGCAGGCCGGCGAAGTCCTCCGCATCACCGTCGCTTCGGACCAACTGGTGGTGTTCGGCGACGGCATGGAAGATGACCGCCTGATCGCCTCATGGGGACAGGAAATCAGAGTGCAGGCGGGGCAGCGGCCGCTGCGGCTGGTGGTTTAGGGGGGGTGAGGTTAGCAGCGGTTAGTTTGGTTGGTTTGGTTACCTTTCAATGTTGTCCTTAAGCAGCCCAGTTGAGGTACCTTCACGAGTCCTTGGGACGGCAGTTTAGGATGTTTTGGTGGAGTGCTTCTGCTCAACGCGCATCCGTTCTTGAGGAATGACTGCCTGCTGCCGGTCTGGTCGCGGGTTCTTAGATAATGTCACGTTCCTCAAATCAAAAGGCCCCACCATCATGTTGATTCGCCCCTTCGCAGCCCAAGATGAGCAGCCAATCCTGGACCTGACACTAGAAACATTCGAGCCCTTTTATGAAGGATCATTCCGCCCGCTGATGGGCGAAGCCATCTTTGCCGTTCAACACGCCGACTGGCGCGAGGAGTACACCCGGACAGTCCCTGGGCTGCATGAGCCTGCTGCCGGTAAGTACGTCGACGTGGCAGAGATCGAGGGTGCCCTTGCTGGATATATCAGCTGGGAAGTGAACGCCTCTCGGGGACACGGGACCATTAGCATTCTTGGGGTATCCCTTGGTCATCGACGCAGCCAAGTCGGCCGCCATCTTTGTGAGCATGCCATGGGCAGGATGAAGGACCTCGGGGCGAAAATCGTCGAGATAGGGACAGGCGGCGACCCTTTCCACGCTCCCGCAAGGGCACTCTATGAGAGTCTCGGCTGCAAGGAGATACCCGTGTCGGTTTACTTTAAAGAGCTCTAGTTCACTTCCCTGTGGCCAAGGCGGTCAGCCACGGTTTGCGTAGTCTTCCAGGAGTTTCCGCAGGACTCTCTTACCGGCTGACTGCTCCCGTGTTGCCATTGACTCAGCCAAATCCAGGGCAATGGCAGCTACAGGAACTCCGTTGCGAAGTCCCTCCTCGAAGTCGATCTCCCGTAGCGTGACATTGCCGTCCTCTGCTTCCTCCAGGTGGAACGCCGCTGCCATTTCGTCTGCCGTACCCACCGGAACGTAACCATCCATAAAACCGTCACCGCCGGCGAGACCGAACACAGCCCCCATATCGGCTGCCCGCATTGCCGCTCCGCCTGTGGGCAAGACGTGCTCCTGCAACTTCCCGACAGCTTCCGCCGTCGCCCGAAACGTTCTGACCGTTGCCCGTTTCCGGGCCGCAACCATGACATCATCGACGCTGCGGCCCTGCAATGATGTTCGCAAGCGGTAGCGCTCGTGGGGATTCAACCATGGCGCCGCCTCACCGCTCAGGAACGCGATTGCTGCCCAAGCCGTCTTTGAACTCCATGCCCGACCGGCTCCTCGCGGCCTGTGGAGAGCCCTGTTCAACGAATCACTGCTGATGAGCAGCAAGCCACCACCTCTTAGCGTCTTCAGTTGACCTTGGCTCACCATGTTGCGAACCTGCCGCTGGCTCACGTGAAGCCGCTCAGCGACTTCTGCGGTTGTGAGATAAGTCGACACCATATACAAAAGACTACCGCGCAGGGAAGTCTTTTGTGTATACGAAATACTTCCCCTCGCGGAATATATTTGTGCACTATCGGCTCGATGTGATGTTCGCGCCCCAGGCCCACTCCCGCTCCCAGCCCGGCAGTGCTAGCATTCCCATGATCGTGACAACCAAGCAGGAGGTGAGACCCATGTACGCAGTATCCGCAATGGGCGCCCCCCCGCAGCCCACGATTCCGCGACGTAAGTAGTCGCTACCGGGAGCGCCAATCCTCTTTCGTGAAGGGCTCTCCCATGAACACAACGCTTTCCCAAGACATCACTCATGCCCGAGCCTTGGTGCTCGGTGGCGGAGGTTCCACCGGCAATGCTTGGCTGATCGGCGTCATAGCCGGCCTGGCGGACGGAGGCCTCGATGTGACTAACGCCGACCTCACCATCGGCACATCGGCCGGCTCGACTGCTGCCGCCCAAATCAGTGGCGCTCCAATCGCTGAGTTGTATGCCGCAACCCTTCAAGTTCCACCCAGCCAACGCCCAGCGCCCGCCAATCCCCGTCCCGCGCCAGCCAAAGGCAGGGACGTATCCGACCATATGGAACGGACTGCCCGGATCATCGCCTCTTCCGCGGATCCTGCAGACATGCGACGCCGGATGGGCGCTGCGGCGCTCGAACTGCAAGCCGCACTGGACCCTTCCACACAGGAACGTTGGCGCGCAACGGTTGCGGCCAGACTTCCCCGGCAGGAGTGGCCCGAACAACCAATCCTCATCACAGCCGTTGATGCAGGCACCGGCGAACCTGTCGGGTTCGGTAACGGCAGCGGGGTGGACCTGGCGGATGCCGTTGCAGCCAGTTGCGCCAGCGGCTTCGCGTACAGGATAGGCAGCGCTGACTATATCGACGGCGGCCACCGCTCCAACGCTGAAAACGCGGACCTTGCGGCTGGGTTCAGGAGGGTGCTGGTCCTGTCGCCTTTCGGTGGCCGAACCCGGACTCCTGAGACATGGAAGCAAGACCTCGCCGCCCACATCGAGGTACTGCAAGCCGGCGGCAGCCAAGTGGAGACGATTTTCCCGGCCGTTGAGTCGGAACATCTCTTCGGTGCCAACGCCATGGATTTCTCCCTCCGTCGGGCCGCAGCGATGGCCGGTTTTGAGCAAGGAAAAAGCTTAGCCGTCGGGCTTTCCTCGTTCTGGAACGGGCCCCTCGCTTAGCCCCTGACCAGCCGGGAGTCAACCGTTGTCCCTCCCGAAGCCCCGGAGTAGGGTGGCCGGACCGCCAACCCTCAACAAACTCTGGGTAATTTCTGGGAGACACCATGAGACTAAAGAGACGTCAGTTTGCCGCGGCCACTGCCGCGTTGGCACTTAGTGTAAGCAGCGCAGCAGTGGCCGGTCCGGCTTTCGCGGACCCCCGGCAGACTGAAAAGAACCCCACGGCCACGGGCTACGGCGGCGCCGTCAGCACGGTGGATCCGGAGGCATCTGCAGCAGCCATCGAAGTATTGAAGCGGGGCGGCAACGCGGCCGACGCAGCGGTCGCGGCTGCCGCCACCCTCGGTGTAACGGAGCCCTACAGCGCCGGCATCGGCGGTGGCGGCTACTTCGTCTACTACGACGCCAAGACCGGAGAAGTCGGAACCATCGACGGCCGCGAAACGGCCCCCGCGGCAATGCCACATGATGCCTTCATCAATCCTGATACCGGCGAGCCCTACAAATTCACGCCGGATCTCGTCACCAGTGGCGTCTCTGTTGGCGTCCCCGGTACCGCGGCTACGTGGGAACGCGCTTTGGAACGGTGGGGAACCTTGGGCCTGGACGAGGCCCTGAAACCGGCCATCAAGGTGGCCAACCGCGGCTTCGTGGTGGATGAGACTTTCCGTCAGCAGACCGAGGACAACAAGGCGCGGTTCAGCAACTTCACCTCCACACAGCAACTCTTCCTCCCCGGCGGTGAGTCTCCCGCCGTCGGAAGTATCTTCAAGAACCCCGAACTGGCGGCGACATACCGCCTGCTTGCCAAGGAGGGGACAAGCGCGTTCTATAACGGCCCGCTGGCTGAGGAAATCGCTGCAACGGTCCAAGCGCCGCCCAAGGTAGCGGAACCCACCCTGCCTGTGCCTGTGGGTTTCATGACGGCCCAGGACCTGGCCGACTACAAGGTCCTGAACCAGGATCCCACCCACATGAAGTACCGCGGCTACGACGTCTACGGCATGGCACCCTCAAGCAGCGGTGGCACCACTGTTGGTGAGGCGCTGAACATTCTTGAGCCGTACAACCTCAGCGAAATGCAGCCAGCAGACGCCCTGCACCACTACTTCGAGGCGAGCGCCCTGGCGTTCGCCGACCGTGGCGCCTACGTGGGTGACCCCGCGTCCGTTGATGTTCCTACGGACACCTTGCTGGACCCAATCTTCGCCAAGGAGCGCGCCTGCCAGATCAACCCGACGGCGGCGGCCGCCAAACCCGTAGCGCCCGGCGATGTAGAGAATTACGACGGCGCGTGCCCGGCTTCCGCTGCACCGCTCGCCGATGAGACGGACACCGAGAACATCTCCACCACCAACCTGACGGTCGCTGACAAGTGGGGCAACGTGGTGGAGTACACGCTGACAATCGAACAAACAGGAGGATCGGGCATTGTTGTTCCGGGCCGGGGATTCCTGCTGAACAACGAGCTGACGGACTTCAGCACGGTCTACGATCCCGAGGATCCGAACCGTATTGAACCGGGCAAGCGGCCACGGTCATCGATGTCGCCCACCATCATTCTGGATGAGGGCAAGCCGTTCCTGGCCCTCGGTTCGCCGGGCGGTTCCACCATCATCACCACGGTGCTTCAGACGATTTTGAACCGGGTTGATTTGGGCATGAACATCTCGGAAGCCCTGGCTGCTCCCCGGGCAGCCCAACGAAACACGAAAACGGTGACAGCCGAACCGGCTTTCATACAGAGTTACGGAGCCCAGCTCACCGCTCTTGGCCACGAACTGGTCCCTGCCGGTGATGCCTTCACATCCACAGCCGAGATTGGTGCTGCCACAGCCATCGAGTTCGGTGAAGACGGCAAGCTCGTTGCCGTGGCGGAGCCGGAACGGCGGGGTGGTGGATCCGCCATGGTGGTCTCCTCCGGTGATCACCCTGGGAATGGCCACGGGAAGGGCCCGAAGTCCAAGTAGTCCTACAGATTGAAACCCGGGAAGCCAGGGCAGGCCTTATTCACGGTCCGCCCTGGCTTCCTCCCGTAAACGCCAGAGTGCTCCAAGAGCACCCAGAGCGCAGATGACCCCCGTCAGCAGCGGCCACACCGAGCCGCTTTGATTGGAGAAAAGGGCGTACACGGCATAAGCGCCCAAGAGTAGGGCAAGCATGAGCCAAACGAGTGATTTGTGATTCATGGTTCGTTCCTTTCGCGGCTTAGGTCCAGCGGCAGAGGGGGGGCTAGCGAAGGTCGCGTTGGGAGAAAACGGCCCCGGCGGAGCCGAGCAACAGCACCAGCCAGCACAGCGACCCCAGGAGCGGCATGGAGTTGATACGTCCTTCTGCAACGCTGGTGGACCACTCCGATGTCAGCACCGGGAAGAAGAATCCGGTGGTTATTCCCGCACCAGCCAGGAACTCGGGGAGGGCAAGAGTCAACGGGACCACGAAGAATGCCACCAGATGGTTACGGACAAGGGATCCGACGGCAAAGCCCCACATGGAACCCACAGCAGCGACCCCCGCAAACGCCCCGGCTGCGAAGAAACTGGTTGGGTGCCCGCCGAGCAGGAGCATGAGGAGCACCAGCACCGATCCCACAGTGCCGCCCGCGACCATCGAGGCAAGGAATGTGGAAGCTGCCCGGGATGCAAAGATCGGTGCTCGGCTGAACAGGAGGACCCTCCTGTGCAAGGAACCACGACGGAAGTCGACCGTAAAGGCGAAGGATCCCAGCACCGCCCCGACCGTGAGCATCACCGACAGCGCCGGTCCCAGAAGGGCAGCGCCCAGCTGACCGACACGTACCTCATGTGCCAGGCTGGAGACGATGGGTATGGCAATCAGGCCAACTGCAATGAGTGCAGCGATACCCGCACCCCGCCACAGCCAGGGTCTGCTGAGTTCAGCGAACAGGACGGATCCCAGAGGAAACACTCAGAGCTCCTTCCGGCCGAGTACCAACACCGCGCCGATGCCCGAAAGGGCAATCCAAGCCAGGAAGACCAGGGACGCTTGGATTGGCGGCAATAAGCCCTCGAACGGCACCGAGCTGATCCCGGCCAAGGCACCGGAAGGAAGCCAGCGGGCCACCTCGGTGGAATTTGCCAGCAGGGGTAATTCCACGGCCAGCGGGACCAACATGGCAGCTACCGTGGTGGCGTAGTAGTGACGGATCATCCAGCCAAGCGAACAACCCCACACCCCACCGAGTACCGAGGCAAGCAGGACGCCTGGAAGAAACCGCCAGGCATCGGGAACCAGCACTCCTGCCCGGGCTTCAGGTGTGGACCACAGCATCAGGCTCGCTGCCCACAGGCCAGTCCCCGCCAAAGCAACGATCAGTGCCACAGCAACGGCAGCCGCGTACTTGATCAGCACCAGCCGGGTCAGGCCGCACATCACCACGCTGCGCTTCAGTGTTCCGTAATAGGCCTCCCGTGACACTACGTAGCTACCCGCGAAGACGCTCACAATTGCCATGGTTGCCGCCAAAGCCCAGAAGATCCTGGCGTTCTCGACGGCGGTCAGGCCACCAGCGGTGCTCGGCCAGCCGAGGAAGTTGCTGACAAACCACGGAATGAGGATGCTGAAACCCAGTACGCCCAGAAAAGAATAGCCACTGAAGAACCTCAGCAACTCCGAACGCAGCATGCCCATCACGGCGCACCCTCCAAGATCCTGAAGTAGGCAGTCTCAAGGCTTCCGTTCCCCACACACTTTGCCTCGTCGAGGGATCCCTGAAACAACATCCGCCGTTTCAGGACCACCACCTCGTCCGCAACTTGCTCCAGTTCCAGCAGCTGATGGCTTGAGACAAGGACGCTCCCACCAATGGAAGCAAAGTCCCGGAGAAACCCTCGCAGCCAGTGGATACCTTCGGGGTCCAATCCGTTTGCCGGTTCGTCCAATACCAAGAGCTCCGGGTTGCCAATCAATGCCGAAGCGATCCCCAGCCGCTGCTTCATGCCCAGTGAGTAGTCCTTGACCTTCCTGTTGGCCTGCGCCGTCAGGTCCACCTGGGCAAGGACGCGTTCCACGTCCTCCTTGCCAACCCCGGCGGCCATCTGGCAGATACGGAGGTGGCGCCGGCCGGTCAGTCCGTCTTCCACATCCATTCCATCCAAATTGACGCCGATTCTGCGGGCCGGCCTGTCCAGCGAGCGATAGTCGGTACCGAACACCTTGGCATGGCCGGATGTCGGATCCAGAAGGCCCGTGAGTCCTGCGAGCGCAGTGCTCTTTCCGGCACCATTGGGGCCGATCAGCCCCACGACACAACCGGCGGGAACATCAAAGGTGAGGTCCTCGACAGCAAGCTGCGTTCCACGCCATTTGGTGAATCCGTGAAAACTCGCATGAATTGTCATCTGTTTTCCTTCCCCGCGTTCCCCGGCCACAGGGGAGATGACGTCACTGCAGTCCAGAGGCACTCCCCCAAGGTGGTTCTGACGTTGCTGGTCACCTCGGCGCGACCATGGGCGGGCAGGTCAACATGCGCGGCCCGGATCTCGGCGTCGTAGGCAATGACTGGAACGGTTATGCCCGGCCGGGTCACCGGCGCGATGCTCTCCAGTGGGGCGTTGGCTTCCGACGGCGGCACGGAACCTATAGTGGCCAGCCCCAGTTCTGTGTGGACTACAGTTCCTTGCGTCTGCAGGCTGACCCTGTCCCCTGCATCGATCGACGGCAACTTCGAGTCCTTGGGAAAAACGATGCTCAACTGCCCTGCTTCCAACGAATACCCCGCTGCTTGAACAGATGAAACGGGGACGGTGGCGAGCACGGCCGACGTCAAACCAGCGCCAAGGAGCAAGGCCAAGGTCCGACGCCAAAGGGTGCTGCCATTCGCGGCGGCAGTTCGGAAGAACCGGACGATGCCCTTGACCGCCAGTACCGCCAGGAGCCCGATCAGCAAGGCCACCGCCGCATGACCCGCCATTCCGAACTGCAGGAAGACCGGAACAAGGCGTTGGAAACCGACCACCACAAAGAAGAGTCCAGCGGCGAAACTGGCTAATCCGAAGAGCGCGAGGAAGCCGGGACGCGGCACCTGCACGGTGGTGCCAAGAGCGTAGCGACCCACGATTTCCTCGGCAGCAGCCAGAGACTTACGACGCAGGTGGGGTATGTCCAGTGCCGACATCAGGGCCACGTATCCGTCCAGTTTGATGAACGGGAAGAGGTTCAGAAGGGCGACCGTGTAACAAAGCACTCCGTAGAGGAGCAGGCCATCCTTGAGCGGAGAAGTTGCCATGAAGGCCTGGCCACACAGCGCCAAGCTACCCAGTCCAACGTGAACCAAGGGACCGGCCAAGGCCACCATCACGCGTTGTTTCCTGGAGGCGAGCCGCCAGCCATCGGTGACATCGCAGAAGAACGCCGGAGACAGGTAGAAGAGCATGATGCCGATGCGTCGGGGTTTGCCCCCAAAGTAGGACAGCGCCAAGCCGTGGCCGAGTTCATGGAGCAGGGTCGAGGCAAACATTGCTGCCGCCACGCCAAGGTACGTTTCAAAGGGAAGCGGCGACGAAAAAAGCCTCACAATGTCCGTCCCGGTCGAGCTCACCACGAGGAGTCCGCCCAGAAGGGAGATGGCCAGCAGCGCTAACGACCCCCTGCGGAGCAGGAACGTCACAACGGGATGCAGGGCAGGGAGCACGCTGCTTGGATCGAACAGTGTCAGTTGAACTGTCAGAGGGGCACGGAACTGGACTCTTCGCGGTGCGTTTCTCCGTGATCCGGCGTCGAAAATTCCGGTCGGCGCAACTCGCTCCACCACGCTTCCCACATCAGACGCAGTCCAGGGAGCACCCAACGTCAGTGCTATCTGACCGGCGTCCTTTTCACCGTCCAGTTCCTTGAGCACGGACGCAACGTCCTGCGAGATCCGTGCCCTCGGCACTCCGTCGAGGGCCACGATCCATGGGCCGACGTCGTCTACTGGTGGCTCAATGGAAGCATGGGACGCCAGCCGAACCGGCCACTGCGGCTCGGCGCGATTCCTTGTGCCCTTCATATCAGCGGATGGGGCATGGTTTGCGAGCGGACACTACCTGGCCGCTGTGGGGCCAAACTTTTGGTTTCGTCCATGGACAGTTGCACGGCGCCGGGACACACCACTTTTCCCGTATGCCAACCGTGGTTCCTGATGGCGGCGGGCAGCCTATGGGTCAGGTCCACCCATTGAGGGCTGATGTTCCGGCCGGCAAAGTACGTCGCCAGGTGGTTAACCCCCGGCACGTCGAACCCCTCAGGAATCGCAGTCAGCGGAAAGGAACGGACCCATTCCTCCAGCCGGGCAACGGCTGAAGCGGTATTCCAAAAGTCCGCACGCGAGGCGTCATCGGTGACCGAACCGCCGGCGTCAGACGAAGGGCGTCGCGACAGGAACAGCTCCCGTATCTGTAGTCCCTCCTGCAGGGCTCCCAGCAGTGCTGAACCTGGACCGGCGGCCGCTTTGAGTCCGACTGCCCCGAAGGGAGCTGATTCGTTGACGCCGATGACGAAGCAGGCAGCAACCACCAGGGGTGCCGCGGACGGGACGACGGCCAGCGTGAACTTCACTTCGTTAGCCAGAGCGGACTCCGTCAACATAGCGAGATTCCTGGCCATGGGTGATGCCAGCAGGCTGCGAATGTCAATTTTTTGGAGGGGCGCCCCGGAGTACCAGGAAGTCAGGAACGCATCCCGCTCGATGACCTCCGCCAGGCCGGATGCCTGGGCGAAGGACCGGGAAGGCCCCGAAGCAGCACCGTTGGGCGAAGGGTCAAACAACCGGTCCCATTCGGAGACCGGGGAAGCGCCGGGCCAATAATCAACAACCGGACCCGGAACCCGGGACTCTCCCCCGGTGAGCAGATTCGAGGCTCGGTACCAAGGAAGATCACAGGCAAGTGCCGACGCGCGTCCCAGCCCTCCGGTAACAAAGTCGATTCGCCGCCCAACGTCGTCCTGGACGTGCAGATGATCGGCATCGGCTGACGCAGGCACCAACGCGTAACGCTCCACGGCCTCGCCGGCGCCCCTCATCAGCGACCGCCGTCGGCTGACATCGAAAGCCCCGACGGCGGAAGCGAACCCTTGTTCGGTGATCTCGCCGTTGGCGAGCATCGCCACGGTCCGCCAGAGTCCGACGTCGTTGGGCGGGTACACCGTCGACTCGGAGACCAGGCCCAGCGCGGGGTCGAGGGTCAGTACGGGGTCCAGGTTCGGTACGGGGTCCGGATTCATAGTCCACACACCCAAAGCTCAATGTCTTTCAACGCGGGATTCGGGTTGGCGATGCGGACGGGCCTGCGTTCAAGGACCTTCAGGCCCTCACCCAGAATTTCTTCCTCGATCAACGCGTTGCTGACAAACGCGACGTCGCTGGCGTACGCGGATGACCGGTATGTCCCGCCTTCGTTGAAGCGAACGTGAATCATGGTCACGCGGCGGGAGCCGTTGACGGCGTCCCTGCTTTCTGCGGTGATCAGGAAGGCGTCCTCCCCCAGAGCCGAAACTGTTGGTTCGCCGTCGTAGTGCGCCGTGCCTTGGTGGCTGTCCGCGTTGAGGACTGTGAGCAGGAAGCGGCCGCCCGGACTCATCGCGTTGCGGACCGCCCGGAATAGTTGGCGACGTTCTTCCCTGCCCAGGAGAGTCACGGAACTGGCGCCGAGCACGACGCAACCGAACCGGCCGTCGAACTCCAACCGGGACATGTCACCGTTCAGCAGTTCCACCTCCACCAGCCGCGGGTTGAAGGCCACGGTACGGACTTTCGCGCGGAGCATCTCCAGCATCTCCGGTGAAGAGTCGACGGCGGTGACCGGACGTCCCAGCGGCAACAGGGCACGCGTGATGCGCCCTGATCCGGCGGCCAATTCCAAAATGGGGCCTGCGGTCTTGCGGGCGGCCGCTTGGATTTCGGGCAGTTCAGTGAGGTCACCCTCGGTGATCTGGTCGTAGAGGCGCGAGCCGGAGACGCTGTAAAGGTCCTCCGGCGGGTCCAGATGTCCAAGGACGCGAAGGATGGCGTCTGCGGTTTTGTCAGGAGCGGGGTTCATCAAAGTGTCCTTGGGCAGGTGGTGGGGAGCGCACGCGGGCAGTCGAGGAAGGAAACCACCCGCGTGCGCGGCTTGGGGGTGGCTAGGTTGCCGCGATTGCGACGACGACGCCGGCGATGATGATCACGTCACCAACGCGCATGTACCAGGGGGTTTCATCCGGGGTGTCGAGGTTCTCGAGTTCTTCGACCTGGAGTTGAAGTGTCATGCCTGCCTCCTTTCTGTTGCTTGCGGCTAATGACGTCGCCATTGGCTAGGTGATGCCGACGGCGATGAGTCCCAAGGCCACTCCCTGGGATACGCCGATAAACCAGTTGTTAAAGTCAGGGGTGTCCAGGGCCTCAAGCTCTTGGATGGAAAGATTGAGTTGCTTCTGCATGTTCACCTCCTTCTGTGCTTGTTGGACGGGATGCCGCCTGCGTTGACGGGATCTCAGGTGATGCCGACGGTGATGGTGATGATGGCCAGGCCGACGGTGATGCCGTGGATCCTTTCGCTCCAGTCATCCGGTACAGCGATGGTTTCCAGCTCCTGAATCCCAAGATCCAAGGGCCTGTGTGCAGTGCTGATCATGTAGTCACCTCCTTTCCCTTGCCTGTGGGTGATGCCTTACCGCGGGTGCCGGCGGTAAGCAGTGGGACGCGGCTCAGGCGAGAGCTGCGCGCAGGACGTGTTGGATTTGGACCGCGCCAATGCCGCGAAGCATGGGGAGCACTCCGCCCCAGTTACGGACGGCGGCCGTGGAGGCATCCTTGATGGTCCCTTCGCTGCAGCCGCTCAACCTCGGGATGTCCCACTGGTGAATGAGTTCGGCAATACCTTTGGAGGGGCGCACGTCGAAGGCTTCGTCGCTGTTTGCCGTCGACCAAAGCCTGCGAAGCCGCCCGGCGTCACCCCACGGGAAATTGCCCCGCTCGATCTCCTCCCAGATGGGCGCAATCAGTGGTGCAGTTGCAGCCATCTTCCGGGCGCCGGTCAGGTAGGCGAGTTCGTTGGCCACGTACCAATGCTTGGCGCCGTACGGGTTGCGTCCCGTCAACGACCAGCCGGTGTGGGTTTCCATACTCAGCCGGGCAGCAAGCAGGCGATCCTCGGGCGAGTCCTCTTTCCTCAGTTGCTCCCCCAAGCGAACGATCCGCGCCAGAAGGTGGTGACCGTCGTCGTCGAACATGCTGGCCGTGCTCCCCGCCATGGTTCCGGCCACACGCAGGAAGGCTTCCAGCAGTCCTTCCAGTACCAGGCTCCGCGGCAGGGTGGTGAGGTGGCCGGCGTCGAGCACTGCTACGTCTCCGGCCAGTTGGGGTGACGCCAACAGGCGCCGCCCGACGACGGTGTCCAGGCACGCAACCGCGCTGGCTTCCGCGCCGGTTCCCACTGTGGACGGGAGGAGAACGGTTTTAGGCCGTTTGCCTGTGTAGGGAACGGGCGGCAGCACCAAGAGTCCGGAGCGCTTGACGTGGCGTTCCACGAAAATGGCCAGGCTTGGGTCGGCGGAGAACATGGCTGCGAGCTTGACCGCGTCCATAATTGATCCGCCGCCCAACGCCACCACTGTGTCCAGCCGGTGTTCCTGGATGAACCCCACCACCTCACGCAGCGTCACTACATTGACGGGAACTGCATCCAGTGCCAGTACTGCTACTCCCCGGAGGTCACCTTCCAACAACGTGCTTTGATGCCCTACGAGGGCAGCGTCGACCACCAATCCGACGCGTCCGCGGGTCAATGAACCCACGTATTTAGGGCTCATTCCGGACCCCAGGATGACGCAACGTGTCTTCCACGTTCTATCCGCGATCATGCGAAGACCCCGTCCCGGCGAGCTTCAAGGATTCCTTGCGCGATAGCAGCGTGGAGCTCCTGGAAGTCCTCCTCCATAAAGGTCAGGGCCGGAAGGAGCTGGATGCGTCCGGGGCCAGGCTGCACAATGGCGCCAGCGCCATGGATGCGATTTACGACGGCGAGGGTCGCACGTGCGTGGAGCGGCACCCCGTTGTCCGAGTACAGCTTGAGGCCCCGCATGCATCCACGGCCGGTTGATTCGCCGACTCCGTCGATGCCCTGGAGGTCTCGAATCAGTTCGTAGAGCCCCACGCTGACGTTGCGGGTGAGCCTTTCATGGCCCACCCATGCCATTTCCCCAATCGTGGCAAGAATCGCTGCGCAGGCGGCAGGTGTACCGGCTTGGGTTTCACCGTGGACAAAGACCGCTCCGGCGTGGTCAAACGTCTCCGTGACTTTGGTGCCCACCAGGAGTGCAGCACAGGCACTGGTCCCGTTGGTGAGGCCTTTTGATGTGACGATGACATCCGGCGCTTCCGGCCATTCGTCCGTAACAAACCAGGAGTGTATCCGGCCGAAACCCGTCGCTACCTCGTCGGCCACCAGCAGGAAGCCCTGTTCCTCCTTGTGTGCAAGGAGTGCCGTGATGAAGTCTGCGGGTACGGCCTCGGCTCCGGAGCCAAGCACAGGTTCTACTACAAGGGCTGCCACGCGGTGGCCCTCCCGACGCATCAGGTTCTCCAACTCGGCGCCGCCGTCATCAAACCTGACGTGCCGGATGTTGCGAGTGTCCACGCCGTAGAGGGGCTGCCCAAGATCGTCCCCGCTGAGACCCTGGCTGCCATATGTAAGACCGTGGTAGCTGCCCTTCAAACCAACTATCAGTTTCCGCTCGGGTTCACCGATCAATATGCAGTACTGCCTGGCCAGCTTCATGACGGCATCGTTGGCGGCACTTCCGGAGGTTGAGAAAATGACTTTCCCGAAGGGGTGTGCCGGGAGCTCCAGCAGTGCTTCGGCTGCCTCAATGGCGTGGGTATGTGCGCTGCGGAACAGCGGCAGATAGGATGCACTCTCCAGTGCTGCGGCCACTGCTTTGGCGATCGCCCGGTTGCCGAATCCCAGGTTGGCATTCCAGAGCCCGCTTTTCGCGCAAAGCCGGCGCTGGCCGTCCCTAAAGGTGACGTGAACGCCGTCGGCGGCTACTGCCGTGTGGGTGTCAGGATTGAAGTCCCGCTGCTCCACCAAGGGCACCCAGAGGGGAAGGCTTGTTCGGGTCATCAGTGGCCGCCCAGGAGATCGATGCCAAGGTGGCCCAGCTGCTCCACGACGGCTTTCGCCGATGATTCCGCGAGCTCCGGGGGTATGCCCATGGAGAAGGCAGCGACGTTTGCGGCAGCTTCCACGCTCCTCAAGTTGGAGATGGCTTCAATGAGGACGGCAGCGTCCCGGCCGATGGTGAAGAGCTTCCCGGTGTTGGTATCGAGAAGCCTGTGTTCCCCCTGCCGTTCCAGGATGAAAGGAGCATTGGGCAACGGGAGGCCGTGGCTGTCGGTGGCTCCGTACAGACTCAACCCAAAGCCGACCAGGCGGGTGCCAAGGCGTTGCTGGGGACCGATGATCTTCCACGCATCCAGTGCGGCCAAGTAGCGGGGAATCCAAGGTCGCTCGCTGAGGGCTGCCACGACCTCGGGGGCGTGGGTCAGGGAGGCTATCGAGGACTCGGGCTTGAGCGGCATCGCTCTGGCCCGGATGTCCTGCAACTCATCGCCAACCCAGCCGATCACGGTTCCACTGGGTCCATTGAGGATGGTTCCGTTGGCGGTGATGTGGATCCTGGCCAGCGTCGAGTCCGGGTTTCCGTACCCGGCAAGCAGCGCACGCTCGGCCAGTACCGCGTTTACTTCGGTGAGTTGGCGGACAAAGTGGCCGGATTGGCGGGCTTCGTCGGCGTCGTCGAAGAACGACTGCCAGTCATCCTGGCCTGCGAAGCGAATGACTGTAGGACCCACAAGGCTGATGAATGGGACAGCCAGGTAGTCCTGAATTTCGATGCTCAGGGAGCCGTCCACCAAGAGTTCTTCGCCTGACTCGTCAAAACGGCCCTTGACGGTGACCAGATCCGGATCGTCGGCGTCGCCATCAATCACCAAGACCACCGAGCCGCCCCCTGCGATCTCCTTCGCATAGGAAGAATGCCCCGCGTTTTCCACGAATACCGTGTGGCCCGGGATCCGTCCCGGAATGCCCGTAACCCATTGATCTACAGCCGCCGCGATGGCTTGTTGCTGACTCAGCGCCAATTCCAACCCCCAATAGTTGTCCATGTTCCGCTGGAGCGTCCCGGACGGGCTCGTTCCTGAGAAGGACACTATGGGCGTGGACGGGCTCCACGATCGGGCGGAACCAAATTAGGTGGTGATCCGGAGCAAATTAGGTGGTGGACGGGCCGATCTAGGTGGTGGAAGTGGGTGGTCTAGGTGGTGGGTTTTGGCCCGGGCTAGTGGCCGATCATCTCCAGGCAACCACCGTCCATGATGGGGCCACCGGTCGCCAACTCCGGCTCTCCGTCGTTCGGCACGAAACCGTAGATGCAGCCTCCGTTGCGGACCGCCCCACCAAACCTGACGCCCTTTCCGCCGTCGTCGGTCCGTATGTCCATCATGTCGATACTGGTCAGCGCCGCTTCGACGTCGTCGCCGGTGACCGGCCGGGGTACTGCTGCGAGCGCCTTTCTTGCGGGCTCGACGTGCTGGTTCAGCTGCGTCAGCATCTCAGGGGTGAGCTTCCGCCGCTGCCGATACATCTCGTTCTGGGCCATGGCCGCGTCGCCGTCGTAGGCGCTGCAATTGGCCTGCTGGGGCTCCGTCCCGGTGGTCGGGCAGGCAGCCGTTGGCGTAGGACTGCCGCTGCTTGGCGTGGTTGTGGCCGGCGCTTCGGCGCAACCCGCCAGAGCAGCAAGTACGACGGCGGCAATCGCCACGGCGGTGCGGTTCGGTTTCGTCTTCCCCATCCAGAGGACGATACGCGGCCATGAGGGGTTTATCCATCGAATGGCTTTATTGTGACTCATGGGCACTACTTTAGTGACAGCCATTGAGTGGCCCTGGCCTGGCCCGTGGTCCTCTTTGCACAAACGCCTATATGGTCGTCCAACGTGAACAGCCAATTGTGCAGCAAGTAAGCGGCACTCCCGGGCAAGTAGTGGACCCGAGCAAAATTCGAGTACCTCCGGGGCATGGTTCCTCCGGGAAGTCTCATCTACACTCCACATACGGGCTGGGGTGCACACAATTTCAGAGCATTCGAACATGAGGAAGCCCTCAATGAAAACACCCCGCACCTCCTGGAAAGCACAGAAAAAACACACCGCCCCGCTGGCCCTCGCCGCCGCGCTATCGATTCCGCTGCTGGCAGCCGCACCGGCCACGGCCGAGGTCAACTCCGACACGATCGACAAATCCATTGTGTGGGTCGATACAGCGTGGTCGGCAACAGTGCAGGTTCCCTTCAAAGACGGAACCACGGAAACTTACAAGACCACGCTGGTCACTCTCTGCACCGGCTGGTTTGTCAGCACGACCGGGCACGTGGCCACGGCCGGGCATTGCGTCGACGCCGATGACGCCCTCTACACCAGCATTTACGCCAAAGTCATTGACGAGCAAGGCCTCACCGGGGTGAAACCCGAAAACGTCGACTGGCCCTTGTCACTGGCGGACCCTCTCATCAAGGTCGATCAGCCCTCGGGCATCGACGGTGGTCTGCTCAGCGGCAAAACGGCCATCACGGCCCAGCTCATCGCCAAGCAAGGCTTCGAGAAAGGCGACAATGCGCTGTTGCGGATTGCCGACATGAAAGATACCCCCGCGCTGGCGCTGGGTGCTGAGGCACCGAAAGTGCGCGAAAAAGTCACCTCCGTCGGATTCCCCGACCTCGTCGGTTCAACCTCGGACGTTGAACGGCAAAAGCCGTCCTACCGTTCCGGGGCTGTCAGCTCACGCAGCTACTCAACCCAGGGTGTTCCGCGCACGGAAATCGACACCGACATCACACCCGGCATGTCAGGCGGCCCCTCGGTGAACGAAGACGGGGAAGTCATCGGCATCAACTCCGCCTACGTTGCCCGCGGATCAGGGCAAGCGAACTACATCACCGACACCCAAACCCTCCGCGACTTCCTGACCTCCAACGGCGTCAAACTAGCCGAGGCCACAACCGCGTCCGCGACGCCGGCAGCCGCCGCCGATGCGCCCACCAGCACAACACAGGATGCGCCCGGGATCCCCCTGTGGCTGACCGCCATCGTCGCAGTGCTCGTTCTGGCCGTAGTCGGCATGGCCGTCCTGCTGATCATGAACATGCGCAAGCAACGCCAACCCGCAGCCTACGCCCAGGCACCGGCCGGCCCACCAGCAGCCATTCCACCCACGCCGTGGATGCAGAACCCAAACCACCCGGACAACGGACCCGGCCGGGCGCCCTGACCAGCACGGCATTCCAGAGGGACACTGAATGACCCTTTCGGCTCAGTCAGGTCGAGAGTGATAGTGATGCGCAGCCAGACTGAACTTCCGTCACCACACTCTTATACGCGGCCGATTCCTCCACCGCGGCCAGCACCCGCTGAACCTGCAGCCCGTCGTCGAACGACGGCGACGGCGCCTCACCATCTCGGATCGCGCAAAGGAAGTCCCGGATCTGGTGGGTGAAGGTGTGCTCCCAGCCAATGATGTGCCCTTGTGGCCACCACGCTTCGAGGTACGGATGTTCAGGTTCGTTCACCAGAATCCGGCGGAAACCTTGCTCCCGCACCGGAAGCGTGGCGTCCAGGAAACCGAGCTCGTTCAGGTTCTCCAGATCGAAGGTCAAAGAACCCAGAGACCCATAGATTTCAATCTTGAGCGAGTTCTTCTGCCCGGTAGCTACTCGTGACGCTTCCACCGACGCGCTGAGGCCGCCGGCAAGGCCCAAAGTGGCCCACGCGGCGTCGTCCACCGTCACTTTCTCCAAGCCGCCGGCGCCGGGGCGCTCGGGAACGAACGTCCTCAACCGCCCGGTCACCTCGGTCACGGCCTGACCGGTCAGGTACTGGACCTGGTCGATCGCGTGGGAGGCGATATCCCCTAGAGCGCCGGAGCCGGCCGTCTCTTTCCGGAGCCGCCAGCTCATGGGAGTCTCGACGTCGGAAGGCCAATCCTGCAGGTAAGCGGCACGGATGTGCCGCACGGTTCCGAGACGTCCTTCGGCGATCAACTCGCGGGCCAAGGCGAGCGCAGGAACTCGGCGGTAGTTGAAACCGACCATCGACTGGACACCCCGGGCCTGAGCGGATGCTGCTGCCGTGGCCATCAGCTCGGCCTCATCCACAGTGTTGGCCAGCGGCTTCTCCACGAGCACGTGCTTACCCGCTTCCAACGCGGCGACAGCGATCTCGGCATGCATCCAACCAGGCGCGCAGATGTCCACGATGTCGATGTCGTCCCGGTCGATGACCGAGCGCCAATCAGTCGCCGACTCCGACCATCCGTACTTACCCGCCGCGTACGCAACCTGCACCGCGTCCCGGCCAACGAGCACTTTCTGTTCGAAGGCCGGGACCTCAAAGAAGCTGGCCACGTTCCGCCACGCATTGGAGTGGGCCTTGCCCATGAAGGCGTAACCGATGGCGGCCACGCCCAAGGGACGGCCAGTCACCAAGGGACGCCCGGCGGGAAGGAAAGTGGTCATGTTGCTGCTCCTTTGAAGTGATTATGGAGAGGCCTAGGCCTCGAACCAGCCCCGGGCCGGGTTGGAAACGTCGGGTGCCTCGCGGAAGACACCAGGCTGGGCCACCCAGGAAACGCCGTTGGCGATCACCTTCTGGATCTGCGGCTGGTGGTACACCGGGTATTCCTGATCGCCCGGGCTGAAGTAGAAGATGCGTCCCTTGCCCCGCGAGAACGTCACGCCGGAGCGGAACACCTCTCCCCCTTCGAAGGAGCTGATGAAAATCAGGTCGTCAGGTTCCGGAATGTCGAAGAGCTCCCCGTACATCTCCTGCTGCGGAATCAGGAGAGGGCTTTCAATGCCGGCCGCGATCGGGTGGGACGGCTTGACTGTCCAAACGAGCTCCCGTTCACCTTCGTTGCGCCACTTCAAAGAGCACGTGGTTCCCAACAAACGCGTGAAGATCTTCGAGAAGTGCCCGGAGTGGAGCACAATCAGGCCCATGCCACCGAGCACGTGGCGCTGCACTCGTTCAACTACCTCGTCAGCAACCTGGTCGTGGGCAATGTGTCCCCACCACAGCAGTACGTCAGTTTGCTCCAGGATTTCCTCGGAGAGTCCGTGTTCGGGGTCAGCGAGGGTGGCTGTTGAGATTTCCGAGTCGGGATAGAAGCCGCGGAGTCCCGCCGCGATGGCGCCGTGGATGCCTTCCGGATACATTTCGCCGATGGTTGCGGGCTCGTTGCGCGCCTCGTGGACGCCTTCGTTCCAGACAACAACTTTCAGTTTCTTGTCGTACATATCAGAGGCTCACTTCGCGTTGTTCCAGGGCGGACTTGTAGCAGGCATCGAGCACCAGCGCGCGGCTGAGGGCGAGGGAGCCGTCGTGGCTTCCCCACACCGTCTCGCCGCCGCGCACGGCAGCCACGAAATCTTCGACGACGGCTTGGTGAGCTCGCCCGGGTTCGGCCACTACCTCGAAGTCGGCGTTCTCGCCATCCTTCTCGGTGAAGATGTGCACATCTGCGACGGGATTTTCGGAGGCGCCGACCGAGCGCAAGTCCGCTCCGCCGTCGGTCCCGTAAACGGTGAAGTCCATCAGGTCCCGCTCGTCACGGTATGCGGCCCAACCCGCTTCAAGAATCAACGTGCCGCCGCCTTCCAGACGGATGAACGCGGAGGCGAAGTCCTCCACCTCGAACTTGTGGCTGGAGTTCGACGCCGTATACCGCGCGTTGCCGCCGAGGCCACGCGGACCGAGCTCCGAATGCGTCGAAGCAGAAACCGCCAGGACCTTCGGCTCGCCCAGCAGGTGCAGTGCGTAGTCAAGGACGTGAACTCCGATGTCAGCCAACGGTCCGCCGCCGGCGAGCGCCGGGTTGGTGAACCAACTGCCGAGCATTGGAATGCCTTGGCGGCGCAGCCACGACGCTTTGGCGTAGTACGGGCGGCCCAGCGTCCCGTCGTCGATCACTTTCTTGAGCGCCTGGATGTCGCCGCGGCGGCGGTGGTTGAACGCAACGTCCAGGACACGTCCCGCCTTGCGGGCGGCGTCCACCATCGCTTGACCTTCGACGGCGTTGCGTGCGATTGGCTTCTCGCTCAGCACGTGCAGTCCCCGCTCGAGCGAAGCGATGGCGATCGGTGCGTGCAGGAAGGTGGGCACGGCGATGCTGACGGCGTCGAGGTCTTCGAGCTCGATCATGTCCTCCCACCGGGTGAGGGCGTGGGGGATGTTGTATTCGTCCTTCAGCTGGGCGAGGAGGTCCGCTTCCATCCCGGCGACGGCCACGATTTCGACGCCCTCAATGTTGTGGTACGCCTTGAGGTGCTGCTGGCCGGCCCAACCGATGCCCACAACTCCCACTTTGAGGGTTGCGGATGGGGCCTGCTGCTGAATACTCACTGTTTTCCTGTTCTTTCTGGGGTTCTGAGGAGTCTGTAGGTGGTTGTTGGATTCTGTGACGCCGAGAAGTGGCCTAGCCTTTGACGGCGCCGGCGGTCATGCCGGAGACGATGCGCTTCTGGCACAGCAGCACGAGGATCACCAGCGGGACGGTGATGATCACTGACGCGGCGCTGATGGTGCCGAGCGGCTGGTCGAACTCGCTGGTGCCGCTGAAGAACGCGATCGCGACCGGGACCGGACGGGATTCCGGCGACGTTGTCAGCGTGACGGCGAGAAGGAATTCGTTCCAGACCGAGATGAACACGAGGATCGCCGTGGTCGCCAGACCGGGAACGGCCAGGGGCAGGATGACTTTGCGGAAGGCGACAAACGGCGTGGCACCGTCCATGTACGCGGATTCTTCGAGTTCGCGCGGGATCTCCTTGAAGAAGGACGTCAGCGTGTAGATCGCCAGCGGCAGAGCGAACGTCAGCTTCGGGATGATGAGACCCAGGAGAGTGTCGTACAAGCCGATTTCGCGCCAGATGGAGAACATCGGGGCCGCGATCGCGATGGCCGGGAACGTGGTCACCGACAGGATAAGCGTCAGGATCATTCCCTTACGGCGCATCTTGAGCCGCGCCAGCGCATACGCGGCAAAGGATGCGAACACCAGCGCCACTGTTGTAGTGACGACGGCGATGATCACCGAGTTGCGCAGGGCCAGGAGGAACTCGGGGTTCTGGAAGACCACGAGGTAGTTCTCCAAGGTTGGCTGGCTCGGGAAGAGCTCGCCTTGGGACAGGCTTGCTCCCTTCTTAAGGGAGGTGTTCACCAGCCAATAGAACGGTATGAGCGAGAAGCCCATGACGGCCACCACGAACACCCACACCAAGGGGTGGAGTTTCGCTTCGCCCCTGAGCCGGCGCTTCGGCGACTTGGTCCCGGTGGCGGGTGCCGCCGTCGTGCGTTCTGCTGTCAGCGTGCTCATTGTTCCTCCTTCGCGACGTCGCGGATGTTCCCGCCGCCGAAGCGGATGTAGATGACCGAGACCACCATGACGGTGAGGAAGGTCAGGATTGAGAGGGCCGAACCTTCGCCCACAAGCCGGTTTTCGCGGAGTTCGCCGTAGGCCAGCATGGACATCGATTCGGTGCCGTTGGCGCCGCGGGTCAGGACGAACGGCAGGTCGAAGACGCGGAGGGCGTCCATGGTGCGGAAGATCGCGGCGAGGACGATCGCCGGACGCAACAGCGGCAGCGTGATGTGGACGAAGGTCTGCCATTTGCTGGCGCCGTCGAGTTCCGCGGCCTCGTACGTTTCGGAGGAGATGACCTGCAGGCCGGCCAGGATGATGAGGGCCGCGAACGGTGTGGTTTTCCAAACGTCGGCGAGCACGATGACGGCCATCGCGTAGCCGCGCTCCCCCAGCCACACGACGTCGCCGCCGGGCAGCCCAAGCGCGGAGAGGACGTTGGTGACCAAGCCGAGATCCGGCTGGAACATCGTCTGCCAGGTGATGGCGCTGACGACGGTGACGATCGCGTACGGCAGGAGGACCACCGTGCGCAGAAGCGCGCGGCCCCTGAACGCGAGGTTGAGCAGGAGCGCCATGGCCGTTCCAAGGATCAGCTCCAAGGTGACCGAGAAGGCGGCGAAGGTGAAGGTCTGCCCGAAGGCCGCCCACCACTCTTGGCTGGTCAGTGCGGCGACGTAGTTATCCAGGCCGACGAACCGTGAGAGCCCTGCGGTGCGGACGCTGTACTGGTTCAGGGAGAGCCAGATTGCGTAGCCGATCGGGACCGCCGCCACGAGGGCCATGAGGATCAGCGACGGCGCGGTCATCCGGAAGGCGAGGCAGCGTTCGGCACGGTCGCGGGCGTTTGTTCTTGGTGCGTTGGGTGGCGCGCTTGGGGGCGCTCCCGGCGTGATGGTTTTGGTGGCCATGTCTTAGAAGCTCGCCTTAGCGGCGGTGATTTCGTCGGCCATCTTCTTCACGGCGTCCTCAGTGGACGCGGTGCCGGACAGCACGGCGTAGACGTTCTTGTAGATGGCCTGCGAGATCTGCGGGTACACCGGCGAGATCGGGCGCGGCTTGGCGCCCTTCACCGAGGCCAGGAGTTCGGTAGCGAACGGCATCTTCTGGAGGACGGCCGGGTCCGAGTACGCAGCCTCGTTGACGGGGGCCTGCGAGTAGTCCATGGCCACGTGCTTCTGCCAGTCCGGTGTGGTGGCGAAGTCGATGAAGGCAACAGCGCCGGCCTGGTTGGTGGAGTGTGCCGAGATCGCGAGGTTCCAGCCGCCCAGCACACCCGAGGCCTTGCCGCCTTCCCACGCCGGGAGCGGCGCGACGCCGAAGCTGTCCGCCAGCGGGGTCGCGTTCAGCAGGCGGTAGACGTGCGGCCAGTTGCGCTGGTATCCGAAGTTGCCGGATTCGTAGGCCAGGCGGGCCGGGTCCTCGTTGTAGGTGAGGACCGCGCGGTCAGCCGAGCCGTTCTTGAGGCCGTCGGTCATGAAGTTGAGGACGTCGCGGGTCTCCTGGGAGTCGATCTTGACGTTGCCCTGGTCATCCAGGACTTCGCCGCCCGCGCTGTAGAGCATCTCGAGGAAGTTCACCGTGAGGCCCTCGTACTGCTTGCCCTGGTAGACGAAGCCGTTGCCCGGAGCCTTGGCTGCTTCGGTGTAGAGCTGCTGCCAGGTCTCGGGCTTGGCCACCTTGTCCTTCTGGTAGTAGATCAGGCCGGCGTTGGTGAAGAACGGCGAGGCCCAGTACTTGTCCTCGTACTTGGTGGTTTCCACAGTGGAGGGGATGAGCCGGTCCTTGTTGGCCTCCACCAGCTCCGTCTGGTCCAGCAGCCAGCCTTGGGAGGCGAACTCGGAAGTCCAGATCACGTCGGAGAGGAAGATGTCACACTCGGTGGACTTGCCCTCCAGCCGCTGCACAATCTGCGTGCGGGCTTCGTCCGTGGTGGCCCCGATCTCCGTGTACTTGGCCGTGACCTTGCCGTTCGCCTTGGTGAACGCTTCCGCCGTGCCCTTGTAGATCCCGCTCGCGTCCTTGACGCCGCAGATGTTGACGGCACCGCTGGCATTAGCGCCCGACGACGGATCGGCAGCTGCCGCTTTTTCCGCACCCTGGGGTGCTGCTCCCCCGCCGCAGGCGCTGAGGAGGAGGGCTGCGGCTACTGCTGTGGCGGCGAGGGCTGTTTTTGTGCGCGGTTTGGTGCTGTTCTGGAGCGGAGAGGCAGGTCGGTTCAAGTCCACGAGTGGCTCCTTTGGTGTCTGTGGGGATGGTGGCCTAGTTCCGCGCTTTGGGTGTCCCGCGTCTTGGGCCTGGCTTCGTTGCCGGTGGTGCTTTTGTTGGCTTCTTTGGAATCGATTCCAAAAGTGCTCTTGAAAAACGGCCTTGCGGCCGTGGAATCGATTCCAAAGAAGTGTGACAGTCGCCACGCGGAGCTGTCAACCCCCGCTATTTCGTGGAGTCTCGGATGACGAGTTGGTGCGGGAGGAAGGTCCTGCCCCTGCGGTGCGCGCCTTCGACAGTCATTCGATCCAGGAGTTCGGCGAAAGCTACGCGGCCCATCTCATACGCCGGCTGCCTCACCGTGGTCAGTTCCGGGACGCACATTTCGGCTTGGGCGGAGTCGTCGAAACCGGCAACGGCGATGCCTTGTGGAACTCTCAGCCCTGCGTCGGTGAGCTCGCGGACGCAGCCGGCGGCGACGACGTCGGTCCCGCAGAAAATCGCATCCGGGAGGTCCTTGCTTTCCAGGAGCTTCTTGGTGAGTTCGCGGCCTGCGTGGAAGCCGAAGTTGCCTTCGCCAAGGAGGATTTGGCCCGGTTCCAGGCCTTCCTCCGTGAGTGCCTGGCGGAAGCCTTCTTCACGAAGCCGGCCGGAGCGGGCACCTCTATGGGCGAGCATGGCCAACTTCTTTGCGCCTGTGTCGATGAGGTGCTTGGTGATGTCGTAGGCTGCTTGGCGGTCATCGATGGATACGCCGAAGGCCGCATCAGCGTCGACGATTTCACAGACTTGGATGACGCTCAACTGCTCGGCGACCGTGTTGACGTCTCCGTCGGGCATCGTGGGCGAGAAGATGACCAGGCCATCCACTGAGCCGTTGCGGAGCATGTCCACGAGTTGCTGTTCGCGGTCGCGGTCCCCGTCGGTGGCCGCGATGAGACTGACATAGCCGTTGGCCGCAGCTGCGTCTCCTACTCCGCGGAAGACTTCGCTGATCACGAGGGAGTCGAGGTTCTTGGCCAGGGCGAGGACGCGCATGGTGCGGTCTCTTCTGAGATCCCTGGCCGAAGCGAGAGGGCGGTAGCTGAGCTCCTTGATGGCGGCGTTGACCTTTTCCTTGGCCGACGCGCTGACTGCCGAGCTTCCGTTCAAGACGCGCGACACCGTCCCAACGGACACACCCGCCGTCCTGGCGACGTCCTGAACTGTCGCTCGAGCCATTCGATTGTCCCTCCCCGAGCGGTTCTGCGGCTTCTGCGCAATGCCATGGCATGCCCAGCGGCACTCTTCAGCTTAGCCGGAGGACCGGACTCGAGCTGGACTGACGGCCAGTCGCAGATCAACCGCGGGCACAATCACTGAAACACGGCCGCAGGGGAATCAACTCTCGTTGATAATCACCTCTTTGAGTTGCTTTGCAAATACATCCTTCCTTCTCCTTCAAACTGGTCGCATCCAAGGCCCTCCGGTCATTCAAGATCCCTGGATGCGAATCTTTACGCAAACTTGGATACAAGTTGATCAAACGGAGCCGGTGGACGGGGAAGGCCCTAATCAGCATTGGCCGGCCCATCAGTTATTAGGTGCGATGTCGGCTAGGCATGATTGAGTGACTGGCTAGCATTGAAGCAAGATGCGCTCGAGGGCTCTTAAGTGCGTCAGTGAACCCTCCTGAGGCAATTCGTTGAGAGTCCCAACGACAGAGTCGGGCTCTCTATAGGGAGTTCTGCTGCGCTGAGACTTCTAAACCGACGTGAGCCGTGGTTCACCCATACAGGATGCAATCGCTGCGCAGCGGCGGCGGCGGCGGCGTAGAGAGGATATCGCCGCAATCACCGACGTCGATAACAAAATGAGCTGATTCGGTCCCCGAGTCATGTCGTTATTTAAGGAGAGGGCGGCGCTTCACGGTGCCCTCTAAAGGGCCAGGACGCCTTCGGTAACAAGATCCGTGAACTGCTGGGTCCGGACAGTGTCACGATCCAGAATCCCATCCGTCTCTACGGCACTTACGGCCTCGTCAATAACAGGAAGAAGTTTCTGAAAGTGTTCAAGGCAACTCTGCTGGTCCCATAGGATGGCCGAGAGCTTGTTGCAATATTTGTCTAGGGCTCTCCGCGTTGAGGGTAGCGGGGTATCGCTGTGGACTAGTAAACGCACGGCCATCAGCATCTGGTATCGAGCTGGCTTGTACTTCACGTCGATGCTGCCGTTCCTGAAGAAAAAGTCCAAACGGTAGGCGGCGACGGCGCTCAGGTAATAGGGGTACGGCGAATCGCCCGACTTGAAAATGTCCTGACCCCGCAACTTCTGAAGCTCTTTGTAGTAGCGGCCAGCACGCCATGGCTCATTCAAGAACATCGAGGCATACGCCCGTATGAGCTGAGGAGGAGTGACGATGCGAGTCTTCTGAGGCACGGAGATAGCGCTGTACTGCTTTGAGCGACGTTCGTAGTACAACCGCTGTTCTAGCGGATGCGCCGGGAAAAACGCTTCCAAATCCTTCTGAAACGAATCAAGGGCACGGAGATCGTCGTCAGTAACTGTGGTTTGACGGTTTGTTGCCGTCGTGATGCTGCTAACAACATCTTCATCTTGGGTCACAATCACTTTCACGGGGACATACATGTTGTCCCCAAGGACGTCCTTTTCGTCGAAAAGGACGTGGCTGGTTTGGCATCCATTGACAATCTGGTAGTCCCGAATAGTGAATCGCTTGCCGGAAACGCCGATCTCTCGCGCGACGATCGTTACGCCGTTGTTCAACACGACGAAGCGCTCCTGCTTATTGTGGTCCTGTAGGGTTCCCCGGATTTCCTGATTCACCGGGTTGTAATCCTGAAAGTCTCGGACATTGTCGAAGAACAACGACTTACGAATATTCCCCGCAGCATCGGTGATCACCTTGAGGTACTCGCTGGCTTTGGCGATTCCGATGTACGCTTCCTTTACGCCCTGCAGATCGGGCAGGGGGACGCGGTCAGAAAACTCAAAAGAGGATTCGACACTGTTCTTGGCTTGCCGATAGAGGTCCTGAACTTCCCTGGCCCCCAGACACTGGACATCGACGTCAAATAAGTTGAGGTCTGATAGACGCCTCTCGGCCGCATCTCGCTTCCCGGCTAGATGCGGATCCTCGGTCCACGTTCCAGTCGTCACGTAACGAAGTTGCAGCTGCGGCCTGCTCCTGCGGAACGCCTGACTGTTCGCATAGAGAGTATCCAGTAACTGCTTGAATGCCACGATCTCGTCGTTCATTGGCAGGGTCGGAGATTCACTGAGGAGGTCGGATAGGTTGTCAGTCAGGTCCGTCAGCACCGTCCCGTCGAATCCGCTGGTGGTCTTCGCTTGAACAATAACGATGGTGGCCTGCAGATAGTTGTTGCGTGTCCGAAGGTCAACGATCTCCTCCGGGCTCGTAACGAGGTAACCGTTGACGATGAGCGCTGCGCCATCGATACCCAGGTCGTTGCCCCCACCAGTCATGACTTCTTGAGGGTCGAACTCTTCGTCATACTGCCGGGAAATAACACAGTAGGCGGCGAAAGCCTCGAATTGGTCAGATTCTGATAGCGAAGACAACTCGCGTTCTTCGCAAAACTCTTCCACGAAACTAGCTGTGATCTTGTCCATAAGTCGTCAGTCCTATCCCCACCAGATGATTGATCTTCGCTGAGGATATCCCGCCCGCCCCGGCCATCCTAACGGGCAACCTCCTCCATAGAGGTCGCTGAATAGGATCTATCGGCAAGTTGTCACGTTCGACATAGATTGCACATGCCTCCGCATCTGGACGGCAGCGCGGCATTGGCAACCCGTCTGGCGTCTAAAGCGCGTTGGCTGCCAGATTGACAACTTACTCGCCACCGAAGACCCTGCCGCAGTTTGGCTAAGTCCATGGCGTACGCGTGCTTGGTATCCCAAACCCCAACCTCCTCACCCACCCCCTTGACTCACACCACCACCTTCCCTAAACTTTTCATAAAGCAGAATCTAAATTCCACAAAGCGGAAACGGAAGCCAAGCACCAAGGCCAAGCCGAAGCACGGCGGAAGATAGATCAAAGCCCCTCCTCGGAAGGACCTACGATGACGTACACAGTGAACTGCTCCATCCTCCTGACGGAGCTGCCCTTGCTCGAGCGCCCCGCCGCCGCGAAGGCAGCCGGTTTTGACGCCGTCGAGTTCTGGTGGCCCTTCGAAACCTCTGTCCCCACCGACGCGCAAGTAACCGAGTTCGAGAACGCCATCAAAGACGCAGGCGTTCAGCTCACGGGCCTGAACTTCAACGCCGGCAACATGCCTGGCGGCGACCGCGGCCTGGTTTCCTGGAAGGGACGTTGCTCCGAGTTCAAGGACAACATCGACGTCGTGGCCGGCATCGGTGAGCGCCTCGGTTGCAAGGCATTCAACGCGCTTTACGGCAACCGCCAGGACGAGTTCACCCCTGAAGAGCAGGACGAACTCGCCGTCAAGAACCTCGCCGCGGCAGCTGCCGGCGTCGCACGTATTGGCGGAACTGTACTCCTCGAGCCGGTGAGCGGCGCACCCAAGTACCCGCTCCTCACCGCCGAAGACGCACTCAAGGTCATCGCCCGCGTCAAGGCAGAATCCGGCGCACAGAACATCAAGCTCCTCGCCGACTTCTACCACCTGGCAGTCAACGGCGACGACGTCGAATCCGTCATCGAGAACCACGCCAAGGACTTCGGCCACATCCAGATCGCCGACAACCCCGGCCGAGGTGCACCCGGCACCGGCACCCTCCCCCTCGGCGAATGGATCGCCCGCAGCCGCGAACTCGGCTACGACGGCTACATCGGCCTCGAGTACAAGGAACCGCAGGAAACGGCCTTCAGCTGGGCCATCCGCCAGCGCGCCGCAGCCAACTAATCCCCGCACGCCCAACTAAGTAGCAGCAGAGCACGTTAAGAACCCACAAAACGCGCACTATTGCGACCTAGTTGGGTGAGCACACCTGAGTTAAAACACCAAGAGTTCAGACACACACAGACTTCCCCGGAAAGAGAAACACAATGAGCAACGTTGCAGTCATCGGCCTTGGAATCATGGGCCTGCCCATGGCCATCAACCTCGTCAAGGCCGGCCACACGGTCACCGGTTTCAACCGCAGCCAGGACAAGATCGACAAGCTCGTCTCCGAAGGCGGCCAGGGTGCCACCAGCATCGCGGACGCCGTCAAGGACGCCGACGTCGTCATCACCATGGTCCCGGACTCTCCCGATGTTGAGGGTGTTGTCAGCGGCAAGGACGGCGTCTTCGCCAACGCGAAGAAGGGCACCCTCTGGATCGACGCTTCCAGCATCCGCCCGGACGTCGCCAAGCGCCTCTCCGACGAAGCCCGTGAAGCCGGCATCCGCCCCCTCGACGCCCCGGTCTCCGGCGGCGAACAGGGCGCTATCGACGCCGTCCTGTCCATCATGGTCGGCGGCGACGCAGCAGACTTCGAGGCAGCACAGGATGTCCTGAACGCAGTGGGCAAAACCATCGTCCACGTCGGCCCCTCCGGCTCCGGCCAGACCGTCAAGGCAGCCAACCAGCTCATCGTAGCCGTCAACATCCAGGTCCTCGGTGAAGCCATCGCCTTCCTTGAGGCCTACGGCGTCGACACGGACGCAGCACTGAAGGTCCTCGGCGGCGGCCTGGCCGGCTCCAAGGTCCTGGACCAGAAGGGTCAGAAGATGCTCGACCGCAACTTCGACCCCGGCTTCCGCCTCGCCCTCCACCACAAGGACCTGGGCATCGTCACCTCCGCAGCCCGCGAAGCCAACGTCAGCATCCCGCTCGGCGCCGTCGTAGCGCAGCTCGTCGCCGCAACCGTCAATCAGGGCGACGGCGGCCTCGACCACTCAGGCCTCTTCAAGCAGGTCCTCCAGCTCAGCGGCCGCAAGTAAGCCCAAAGGCACCAAGCAACACCAAGCAGGGAACCCGCCGTCGTAAATAACGACGGCGGCTCCCTCACCACACCCAAAAACACCCCAGACTTCGCCCGCAAGGGCAAAAACAAGGAGCACACCATGGCTAAGATGCGCACCGTTGACGCGGCGATCGCCATCCTGGAAAAGGAAGGCGCCACCGAGGCGTTCGGCCTGCCAGGCGCAGCAATCAACCCCTTCTACTCCGCAATGCGTGCCCACGGCGGTATCCGCCACACGCTGGCCCGCCACGTTGAAGGCGCCAGCCACATGGCCGACGGTTACAGCCGCGCAGCTGATGGCAACATCGGCATCTGCATCGGCACGTCGGGCCCTGCGGGCACGGACATGATCACCGGCCTCTACGCCAGCTGGGCTGACTCGATCCCCATGCTCTGCATCACCGGCCAGGCTCCCGTGTCCAAGCTGCACAAGGAAGACTTCCAGGCCGTGGACATCGAGTCCATCGCCAAGCCGGTCACCAAGTTCGCCATGACCATCCTGGAACCGGGCCAGGTTCCCGGTGCTTTCCAGAAGGCTTTCCAGGTAATGCGCTCCGGCCGCCCAGGCCCGGTTCTGCTGGACCTGCCCATCGACGTTCAGATGGCTGAGATCGAATTCGACATCGACGCCTACGAGCCCCTGCCGGTGGAGAAGCCCAAGGCTTCCCGCAAGCAGCTGGAAAAGGCCTTGGACATGCTGACCGCTGCCAAGCACCCGCTGATCGTTGCCGGTGGCGGCATCATCAACGCCGGCGCTTCGGCGCAGCTGGTTGAGCTGGCCGAGCTGCTGAACGTTCCGGTAATCCCCACCCTGATGGGCTGGGGCGCCATCCCGGATGACCACGACCTGATGGCAGGCATGGTTGGCCTGCAGACCTCGCACCGCTACGGCAACGAGACCTTCCTGCAGAGCGACTTCGTGGTCGGCATCGGCAACCGCTGGGCGAATCGCCACACCGGTGGCCTGGACACCTACACGGCTGGCCGCAAGTTCGTTCACATCGACATCGAGCCCACGCAGATCGGCCGCGTGTTCTCTCCGGACCTGGGCATCGCTTCCGACGCCGGTGCAGCCTTGGACGGGCTGCTGGAGCTGGCCCGTGAGCGCAAGGCTGCAAGCACCCTGCCGGACTACTCCGCCTGGGTTGCCGAGTGCCTGGAGCGCAAGGGTTCCCTGCACCGCAAGACCCACTTCGACAACGTGCCGATCAAGCCGCAGCGCGTGTACGAAGAGATGAACAAGGCATTCGGCAAGGACACCACGTACGTGTCCACCATCGGCTTGTCGCAGATCGCCGGCGCGCAGATGCTGCACGTGTTTGGTGCCCGCAAGTGGATCAACGCCGGCCAGGCAGGTCCGCTGGGCTGGACCGCTCCCGCCGCTTTGGGCGTGGTTCGTGGCAAGCCTGACGAGAACGTTGTGGCACTGTCCGGTGACTACGACTTCCAGTTCATGATCGAAGAGCTGGCCGTGGGCGCACAGTTCAACCTGCCGTACATCCACGTTGTGGTGAACAACTCCTACCTGGGCCTGATCCGCCAGTCCCAGCGCGGCTTCAACATGGATTACCACGTGTCCCTGGGCTTCGATAACATCAACTCCCCCGAAACCATGGGCTACGGCGTTGACCACATCAAGGTGGTTGAAGGCCTGGGCTGCAAGGCCATCCGCGTGGAGAACCCGGAAGACATGCCTGCCGCCTTCGACAAGGCCAAGGCCCTGCGCGACGAGTTCAAGGTTCCGGTTGTGGTGGAAGTGATCCTGGAAAAGGTCACCAACATCTCCATGGGCCTGGAAATCAACGCAGTGAACGAGTTCGAAGAGCTGGCCGAAACCGCTGCGGACGCCCCCACGGCGATCCTGGCCAAGGCCTAACAGCCGTCACGGCTGAAGAGAAACAGTAAAGGAGGCACCGGAATGCGTGTGGTCATCGCCCCGGACAAATTCAAGGGCTCACTGTCCGCGCCCGAAGTCGTCGAGCACCTGGCAACAGGCCTGCAGGCGGGCTTCGGCACCAGCGGCCTGGAGACAACACGCATTCCGGTGGCCGACGGCGGCGAAGGCACCATCGATGCCGCCATCGGCTCCGGCTTCACCCGCCGGACCGCCACGGTCACCGGCCCGCTTGGCGAACCGGTCAAGGCCGACTTCGCCATCCGAGGGACCGAAGCCGTGATTGAGATGGCAGCAGCTTCCGGTTTGGCACTCCTTCCGGAGGGTCCCACGAGCGAAACCGCGAAGACTGCCACCAGCATCGGCACGGGTGAACTCATCCGCGCCGCGCTGGACCTCGGTTGCCGCAAGATCATCCTTGGCGTTGGAGGCAGCGCCAACACCGACGGCGGCGCAGGCGTCCTGCAGGGTCTCGGAGCCGTCTTCCTGGACAAGAACGGCAACGAACTCCCCGGCGGCGGCGCCGCCCTCGCCGCGATAGACAGCATAGACTTCGCCAACTTCGACGTCCGGTTGGAGGCAACGGACTTCGTGTTGGCGTCCGACGTCGACAATCCCCTCTTGGGGCCCAGCGGAGCCCCGGCCATCTTCGGCCCGCAAAAGGGCGCGACGCCGGACGACGTCGCTGCACTCGACGCGGCGATCAGCAACTTCGTGGAGGTGCTGAGCCAAACCACGGGCATTGAAGCCAAGCACGCAGCGAAGGCACCGGGCGCAGGCGCGGCGGGAGGCGTCGGCTACATTGCCATCGCGGCACTGAAGGCTGAGCGCCGGCCCGGCATCGACGTCGTGCTTGAGTTCACTGAGCTCGAAAGCAAACTGAAGGGCGCCGACCTGGTGATCACCGGCGAAGGCAGCCTGGACGAACAAAGCCTCCTGGGCAAGACCCCCATGGGCGTCTCCCGCGCAGCCGCAAAAGCCGGAATACCGGTGATCGCCGTCTGCGGCCGGACTACCCTGAGTGCGGAGCAACTCACCTATGCCGGATTCCACACGGTCCATGCCCTGACCGACCTGGAAAACGACGTCCAAAAATGTATCGCTGAAGCAGGTCCGTTGCTTGAAGAATTAGGAAAGCACATAGGCGTGTACCTGGCGGAACGGACCGAAAACAAGGAGTACCTCAATGTCTGAAGCAATCGGCGCTTACGACCTCGTCATCCGGGGCCAGCGCATCCTCACCACCGCCGGCATTGCACCCCGCGAAGTGGGTATCCGTGACGGCGTGATCGTCGCCATCGAACCGCTGGGCAACGGCCTGACGGGCACCGAGGTCATCCACCTCGCAGACGACGAGACCCTGATCCCCGGCCTGGTGGACACCCACGTCCACGTCAACGAGCCCGGCCGCACCGAGTGGGAAGGCTTCGCCTCCGCCACCCGAGCAGCCGCAGCCGGCGGCGTCACCACCATCATCGACATGCCGCTCAACAGCATCCCGCCCACCACCAGCGTGGACGGCCTGGAGCAGAAGCGCGTGGTGGCCAAGGACCAGGCATTCGTTGACGTCGGGTTCTGGGGCGGCGCCATCCCCGGCAACAAGGCCGACCTCCGCCCGCTCCACGACGAAGGCGTCTTCGGCTTCAAGTGCTTCCTCCTCCACTCCGGCGTGGACGAGTTCCCGCACTTGGACGCGGATGAGATGGAAGAGGACATGAAGGAACTGAAGTCCTTCGACTCCCTCATGATCGTCCACGCCGAGGACTCCCACGCGATCGACCGCGCTCCACACCCCGGCGGCGACCACTACGAAACCTTCCTCGCCTCCCGCCCCCGCGGCGCCGAGAACAAGGCCATCGCCGAGGTCATCGAACGCGCACGCTGGACCGGCGCACGCGCCCACATCCTGCACCTCTCCTCGTCCGACGCGCTGCCCATGATCGCTTCGGCAAAGCGCGACGGCGTCAACCTCACCGTTGAGACGTGCCCGCACTACCTGACGCTCATGGCCGAAGAAATCCCGGACGGCGCAACCGCGTACAAGTGCTGCCCACCCATCCGTGAAGCCTCCAACCGAGAGCTCCTCTGGAAGGGCCTGCAGGACGGCACCATCGACTGCATCGTCTCGGACCACTCCCCCTCCACCCTTGACCTCAAAGACCTGGAGAACGGCGACTTCGCCGTTGCCTGGGGCGGCGTCTCCTCCCTCCAGCTGGGCTTGTCCCTGATCTGGACCGAGGCACGGCACCGCGGCATCTCCCTGGAACAGGTCGTTGCCTGGATGTCGGAGAAGCCCGCTGCCTTGGCCCGCCTCCACAACAAGGGCCAGCTCGCCCTGGGCTACGACGCAGACTTCAGCATCTTCGCCCACGATGACGCGTTCGTGGTGGACGTCAAGAAGCTCAAGCACAAGAACCCGATCACTCCGTACGACGGCCGCCCGCTCTCCGGCGTGGTCCGCAAGACCTTCCTGCGCGGCTCGGAGATCGACTTCCAGAACCCGGGCGGAAAGCTGATCCGCCGCGGCAACGTTTAGGACATATCGCCATGGCAGTACAGGCCTATGGCCCGCCGCCGGCACGGTACCCCGGACGCCAGGGAGCCGGACACCAGCAGGCAGGACGGCAGGGAGGTGGACGCCCGATCACGGGCCGTCCGGCCTCCGCCCGTCCGGGTTCCGCGCGGCAGCAGGGCCAGAACGCTACGGGTCTGAGTGCACGGGGCCTGGCCCTTTGGGTCAACTCGGCCGAGGGCGATCCCGTAGACCCTGAAATTTGGGACCGGGCAGCACGCCTTGTGCTGGCCCGGGCAATGAAACTTGCCCCGGAGGCGGAAGTCCGCATCTGGCCCGCCATCGGGGCAGAACACTCCGGCGTCGGCGACACTTCCTGGGGCGGCACTCCGCAGGAAGCCGCCGACGCCGGTAACCACCTTCCGCAGTCGGGTTCGATGGCGCTGGCCGAGGCTCTCGCCGCCGCCCGCGCCACGGCCGAATCCGACGGCGGTGACCCCTCCGAGGGCGGCAGCACCGCCGTCGAGCCCGTAACGTTGGCAGCCCGGCGCAGCCAGCTTGCAATCGACCTTGCTGCTGAAGTAGTGCTCCTGGACGGCAAGCCCGTTGCCTTTACTGGCATGGAATACAAGCTGCTGCGCTACCTCGTGGTGAACTGCTCGCGGGCAATCGGACGTGAAGAATTGCAACGCTTCCTGGAGTCATTTGACCTTCCGGGCGCGGCATTTCGCTCGATCGACGTTTATGTTGGAAGGGTGCGGCGGAAGCTCGGCTCCGCCCGTTATACGGTTGCCACCGTCCGTGGTGGCGGCTACCAGTTCGTGCCTGGCCCATATGCCACCGTGCGCGGACCTGCGGAATACAGCATCTAGCGACGCTGTTCTGTCAAGAGGCACACCTGTCCTGACAGTCCGCCCTGAATGACCATTGCTGGCTACGCGTCAGTGTGAAAATGCCGGCAACCGCCGGTTGAATGTAAAGGATCGCTATGGCCCAGAAACTCCTCGTCGGAACGCAGGCACCGGATTTTGCGCTTCTCGACGCCAACGGCAACAAGGTCTCGCTGTCCGACTACCGCGGACGCAACGTCATCGTTTACTTCTACCCGAAGGCCGCCACCCCCGGCTGCACCACCGAGGCCTGCGACTTCCGCGACAACCTGGCCAGCCTCCAGGGCAAGGGCTACGACGTCATCGGCATCTCCCCCGACGCCCAGGAAGCACTCAAGGGCTTCTCCGGCGACTTCGAGCTGACCTTCCCGCTGCTCTCCGACGAAGACCACTCCGTTGCCCTGGCCTACGGCGCCTGGGGCGAGAAGCTGGTCAACGGCGAGATCGTCGAAGGCATCGTCCGCTCCACCGTTGTCCTCGACGGCGACGCCAAGGTGAAGCTGGCCCAGTACCAGGTAAGCGCCCAGGGCCACGTCCAGGCCCTCCGCGAAGAGCTGGGCGTCTAACCCTCTCTCACATCCCGCCGGTTTCCGGCGGTTCCTCTCTCACATCCCGCCGGTTTCCGGCGGTTCCTCTCTCACATCCCGCCCGTTTTCGGCGGTTCCTCTCTCACATCCCGCCCGTTTCCGGCGGTTCCTCTTTCACCCAACTACACAATTCTTGTAACGCCCGCTCACCTGAAAGTGAGCGGGCGTTCATGTTGCTTGACCAAACGTGACAAAAAGTCAGCAGCATTAGTTAATGGAGCCATGGTCTCACCTGCGCCCCAGCGTCATGCCGTCGTCATTGAAGATGATGAGGATATCCGCGGCCTCCTCGTTGTTGTCCTCGAGCAGCTGGATTTCATCGTCACGGAAGCCGCGGACGGGTCCACCGGCGTCGAAGCAGTCAAGAACACCAACGCCGAACTGGTCACCCTGGACATCAACCTCCCCGACTTCGACGGCATGGAAGTGTGCCGCCGCCTGCGGGAATTCTCCGACGCCTACATCCTGATGCTCACGGCACGCGCCGACGAATTGGACCGGCTGACGGGCCTGGACACCGGCGCGGACGACTACCTCACCAAGCCTTTCAGTCCCAAGGAACTCCAGGCCCGCATCCGGGCCCTCTTCCGCCGGGCCCGCACCGCCGCCCAGCCCGCGGAGGACCCGCGCCAAACCGACGAACTGGCGCGCGCCGCCGTCGTACAGCAAAGCCTCCTTCCGCAAGAGAAAGTACGGCTGGAAGACTTCGACGTCGCCGGTGCCTTCCGGCCGTCGCGCAGCGTCGGCGGGGACTTCTACGACTGGTACCAAACCCCCGACGGCGTCCACCTCACGTTCGCGGACGCCATGGGCAAGGGAATGGGAGCCGCCCTCATCGCCGCGACGGTGCGTGCCGTGATGCGTTCCGTCGCGGACACGCCGGCCATCGACGCAGCATTCGGGTCGGCGAGCGCCACTATCGCGTCGGATCTGGACCAGTCGGGTTCGTTCGTGACCATGTTCCACGCACGCCTGGACAGCGCCTCGGGCAAGCTCAGTTATATCGACGCCGGCCATGGGCTTGGCCTGTACGTTCCGGCTGAGGGCTCTGCTCACCGGCTCGTGTCGGCAGGGCCGCCGGTTGGGATCCTTGAGGGTCAAACCTGGCCTGCGGCCGAGCTCACGCTTGAGCCGGGTGACTCGCTGGTGATCGTCAGCGACGGCGTCCTGGACGCCCATGATTCGCTCGAAGACTTCGTCCGCAACGTGGAGAAGGCGGTACGGCCCGAGTCGACGTCGGAGAACGTGTGCGCTGCGCTGCTGGACCTGGCCCCGGCCGCCACAGCGGAAGATGACGTGACCGCCGTCGTTGTTCGACGAAAACCTGCACCGCTGCCGGCCGGATTGTAAAGCCACACAGGGGGGATTTTGACTCGTTTCTGGACCCGTTTGATCGTTGTCCTCACCGTCATTCTTGGCGTGAACTACGTTGCCTGGCGGTGGCTGGCTTCTCTGAACTGGGAGGCGTGGTGGATTGCCGTTCCGCTGGTGGTTGCGGAGACGTACAGCCTCATTGACGTGATGCTGTTCGGCCTGACGGTGTGGAACCTGAAGATCCGCAAGGCGCCGCCCGCCCCGCCCGCGGATGCCACGGTGGACGTTTTCATCACCACGTACAACGAGCCTCTGGACCTGGTGATGACCACCGCCCTGGCGGCCAAGGAGATCCGCTGGCCGCACAGCACCTGGATCCTCGACGACGGCAACCGGCCTGAGATGCGTGAACTCGCCGAAGCCAACGGCATCGGTTACGTAACGCGGACCGCGGACTGGACGCCGGACATGCCGCGTCACGCCAAGGCGGGGAACCTGAACAACGCGCTGATGCTCACCTCGGGCGAGTACCTGTTGATCCTCGACGCCGACCAGATCCCGGAGCCGGACATCCTGGACAAGACGCTGGGCTACTTCAACGACGATCGCGTTGCTCTGGTCCAGACTCCGCAGTACTTCATCAATGTCCCCGCGGACGATCCGTTGGGCAGCCAGGCACCCCTCTTCTACGGCCCCATCCAACAGGGCAAGGATGGCTGGAACGCGGCGTTCTTCTGCGGTTCCAACGCGATCCTCCGCCGCGAAGCCCTCATGCAACTGGGCCTGGTGGGCTACGTGAAAGCAACGGAGCAGAGCATCAAGCGTGCCTTGGCCGCCTCCAAGCAGGCCATCAAGAAGGCCCGCCGCTCCCCCGAGGCCGCTAACCCGTTGGTGGAACAGATGCTCAACGAGGTAGAGGCAGCAACCAACGCCGCGCAGCAGGATCTCGAGGCCCGGGTGTCCCTCAGCGAGATCACGTACCGGGTCCGCCGCAAGGTTGATGACGCCGTGCGGACACTCGTCGCAGCCGATTTCTCTGCGTTGCAGGCCGACCTTGAGGAAATCGCGGCCATGGAACTGGCCCACGTCGGCGAAGGCGGCGTGACCACCGTGGCGAGTGACGCCGTCGACCGTATGTCCGGCCGCGACTGGTCGCCGCTCGGTGCCCTGGAGTCCGTCCATGCGGTCCTGGACGCCATTTCCGTGGAACGCAGCGACGAAGCCCAGCCGGTCATGCCGCTGGCCACGATCTCCGTCACCGAGGACATGGCCACGGCCATGCGCCTGCACGGGCTCGGGTGGAAGAGCGTCTACCACCATGAGATCCTCGCCAACGGCCTGGCTCCCGAGGACATCAAGACCATGCTCACCCAACGCCTCCGCTGGGCCCAGGGAACCATCCAGGTCCTCCTCCGCGAGAATCCTTTGGTGCAGCGGAAACTCACATGGGGCCAGCGGCTGATGTACTTCTCCACCATGTGGAGCTACCTCAGCGGATTCGCCGCCGTCGTGTACTTCGCAGCGCCCATCATTTACCTCACGCTCGGCATCCTCCCGGTCACCAGCCTCAGTTTCGACTTCTTCATCCGCTTCATCCCGTTCATGGTGGTCAACCAGCTGCTCTTCGTCGTGGCAGGGCACGGGATCCCCACGTGGCGCGGCCAGCAGTACAGCCTCGCGTTGTTCCCCACATGGATCAAGGCATGTACGACGGCGGCGCGGAACGTTTGGTTCGGCCGTCCCCTCGGGTTCGCGGTCACCCCCAAGGCACGCCAGAGCGGCGGGCCAAGTTGGAGCCTCATCCGTCCGCAGATCATTGTGGCGGTGCTGCTGGCCATTGCCTTGGTGGTGGGTGTTGCGCGGTTGTTGACCGGCCTGGCCGAGCCTCTGGGGACGTTGGTGAATGTCGCCTGGGTGGCGTTCGACCTGGTGGTCCTGAGCGTGCTGGTCAAAGCAGTTTTGTACAAGGGTTTTGTGCCTGAAAGTTCCGAAGAAAGGAAGGCAGATGCAGTTTAGCTACGAAGTCAAGGACACCTACGCGGAGGTCAAAAGCGTTGGCCGTCTGAACATGGTGGCCGCCCCGAAGCTCCGCGAGCTGGTGAACGAGGTTGTTGCCGGCGGTTCCAGCCGCGTGGTGGTCAACCTGGCCGGCACTGACTTCATGGACTCGTCCGGGCTTGGCGCACTGATCGGCTGCCTCAAGGCCACCCGGCAGGCCGGTGGGGACCTCCGGATCGCCGGGGTCCAGCCGCAAGTGAAGATGGTCCTGGAACTGACCAACATGGACCGTGTCCTCACTGCCTATCCAACGGCCGAGGCAGCGTTCGGCAATGACTGAGGTCATTGCCCGCCGCGGCTTTCACGGCCCGTCCAACGAGGAAGCCGTCGAGGCCATCCACGGCGAACTGGATTCCCTGTGGGAGGACGCCTCCTTTGTGCCTGATGTTGACCGGATGACTTTTGCCACCGCCGTGATCGAGGCCGCCGCCAACGTGGTCCAGCACGCGGTTCCGGTGGCAGAGAAGCCGGTGGAGATCGACGTCGAGATCAGCGTATGGCCGGTACGGTTGGTTGCCCGGGTCAGCGCCCGGAACGCCCGCGAGCCGTTTGCCGGGGACATGCAGGCTTCCATGCCCGGTTCCGATGCCGAGTCCGGGCGTGGCCTTGCCTTGATCGAAGCCCTGGTGACAACGGTGACGTTCGAACGCCAGGACGGAACCAACACCTGGATCCTCACCCGCAACACCTGACCCTCTATCACATCCCACCCCCTTTCCCCCGCCCCTCTATCACATCCCACCCCCTTTCCCACCGCCCCTCTATCACATCCCCCCCAGGGGGGCCTTCTCCCCATGGCCGGACGCACGGTAAGTGTGAAACCATGCGGTGACTGCCGCCGTCGTGCTTCCACGCGCGCGTGAGCAAAACCGAAAACTGGGGGAAGAATGCCAAAGACCACCGCCAGGCTGAGCACGTGGACCGTGGCCTGTGTCCTCGCGCTGTCCGCGTGCACCCAAACCCCGAACGGCCCAACAAGCGGCACGCCAACGGCAACACCAACAGCGACCCAAAAGCCCGCCTCCGTGGCAGAGAGCTACGCCAAATACGATTCCCTTCGCACCGATCTGGCCGCTGCCTTGGAACAGAACCTGCCCGGCATCACGTGGAGTACGGACAAAGCCGCCACCCTGGCTAAATCAAACGACGGGCGTTGCATCCTCCAACCGGCGAGCATGAAGAGCAGCGCGGACATTGTGGAGGCGTCGCGGAACTTCGAGGATGTCTTCGCAGCGGGCGACCCCGTCCTGGGGAAGTACGGGTTCCCGGCGTTCGGGGGCACGGACGACGTCCCTGGAGGCTGGCTGGTCGCGCGCAGCACGGACGCCGCAGGTGCCACGGTAAGCATCGAGGCCAAGGGTCCGGCCTACCTGCGCATCACGGTTCCGGTGGACTCAGCCAGCTGCAGCCCCACTGAAATCCTGATCGACTAGACCGGCGGGCCAAGGGAACTTCTACCCATCGACCCACCCCACGGGGCGGGATACCGTGACCGTGGCCAACCGCTGCTCGACGTCGGCCACACATCTTTGAAGACATTCACGACGGGGGACGCGATGCCGGGATTCTACGGTGCCGATATCCAGCAGTTAAGGGCACTGGCCAAGACCATGGCCCGGCACTCAGACACAATGAACGCGTTGTCCAAGGAACTCGGGCAACTCATCGCCTCAGCTCCGTGGGACGGCCGTGATGCGATCCAGTTCCGTCAGGCGTGGGATGCCGAACACCGGCCGATGCTTCACCGGACGGCCTCCACCCTCCAAGCACAGTCCAAGGAACTGGAACGGAACGCGGACCAGCAGGACAAGTCCAGCGCCGCTTCCACCGGATCCGGCGACTCCAGCAGGGGCGACTCCAACCCGCCCGGTGACCCCGGTCCCCTCGATCCGGACAGGCCCGACGTCGATGTCCCCGGCGACGTGCGCAAGGACCCGGACGCCGGGGATCCCGGCGACATCAACCAGGGACAAATCGGCGACTGCTGGCTGCTGGCCGGCATCGGGTCCGTTGCGCAGACTTTGGAACAGCAAGGCAAACTGGACGAGTTCCTCGAATCGCACATGCGGCCGGTCGGCGACCCGCCAACCCACTGGGTGGTCACGCTGTACGAGGACGGCGAACCGGTGGAAGTCACGGTGGAGGCCAAGTCCACCGAGGGCGGCGTCCGCGGCGCTGACGGCCAACCCAACTGGTTGTCCATCTACGAACGTGCGGCCGCCGAGCACCTGGGCGGTTCCTACGATGACATCGACGGCGGTTTCAGTAACGACGCCATGGAGCTCATGACCGGCCGTTCCGCGGACAAGGACGGAGAGCTCGACCTTGGCTCCATCGAGGAAAAGCTTGCCTCCGGCCAGGCGGTCTCGGTGGGGACCGAGGACGTCAAGGATGACGACTTCGACTGGTTCTGGGAGTCCGAGGAAGTCAACCGCACCGACGTCGTTCCCAACCACGCGTACGTTGTGGTGGACGTAAAAACGAACGACGACGGCGAGAAAGTGATCGTTTTGGCCAACCCTTGGGGACCTTCCGGAGGTTACATGAGCGGGGACGACGACAAGAAAGCCGGGACACTGGAACTGACCGAGGACGAGTACAAGGAAAACTTTGATTCCGTGTACTCCGTGGACACCAAGTAGGGATGGCCGTGGAACAGCTCGTAACAGTCAAGCAAGGGACGCAACCCACATTCGATGGCGTGAAGGTGGGCGTTGTGAAGATCGGCGTCGCGGACGGCAAACCCGCCATCCAGTTCTGGATCCGGACCGGCGAACAGGAGCGCAAGCAGGCGTTCCGGGAGGGCCAGTCGACCTCATTGCCGGGTGCCGGAACCTTGAGGATCGTGTCGATTCAGCCGGCCGACGGCGGAACACCCGCCTCCGCGGTTTTGGCGTACGACGCCGGTCAGCTCACCCCGTGAGGTGATAGAGGAACCGGGAAAACCCGTCGGGAAGTGATAGAGCAACGGTAGTTGGGGGATGCTCTATCAGATCCCCGCGGGTTTCCGGCGTTGCTCTATCACGTCCTTACACTCACGCCTTCGCCATCGCCTCTTTCAATGCGCCGAGCACCAACGTTACTGATGCGCTGTTGGCGTTCGGGCCCATCATGCCGATCCGCCAGACGGTGTCCGTGTATTCACCAACACCCGCGCCGATTTCCATGCTGAAGTGCTCCAAAAGGTAAGCGCGGACGGCAGCCGAGTTGACGCCGTCGGGCACTCTTACCGTGGTGAGGCTTGGCAACCGGGCTCCTTCGGCGGCGAAGAGCTCGAGGCCCATCTCCTGCAAACCTTCCTGGAGCGCGGCCCCGGCAGCGCGGTGGCGGGCCTGTACGACGTCGAGCCCCTCGGCGAGGATGCGGTCCAGCGCCGCTTCGAGACCGGCGATCATGGTCACCGGCGCCGTGTGATGGTACGTCCTCGATCCGGAAGCTGCTCCTACATAACCGCCGAGCAGCCCGATATCCAGGTACCAGGAGCGCGGGTCCTTGACGCGACGTTCGAAGGCGCGGTCCGAGACTGTGAACGGGGAGAGGCCCGGCGGCACGCCGAGGCATTTCTGGGTTCCGGCATATCCGACGTCGATGCCCCAGTCGTCTGCCAAAAGCTCAAGACCGCCGATGGACGTGACAGCGTCGGTGATCAGGAGCGCGTCTCCTTTGCTTGCCCCGAGGGCGGCGATGTCGGACTGAACCCCGACGGAAGTCTCCGCATGGACAGCCGCGATGACTTTCGGGTTGGGGTGGGCGGACAACACCCGGTCAGCGTCCACAGGCTGGCCCCACTCATGATCAACCCTGACCACGGTGGCACCGCAACGCCGGGCAACCTCGCACATTCGGGCACCGAAGAGTCCGTTCACCGCAATCACTGCCACGTCGCCGTCGGACACGGTATTCACGAACGCCGCTTCCATGCCGCCCGACCCCGTGGCGCTCAACGGAAGGGTCCGGGCGTTCGACGTTCCCCAGACCGTACGGAGACCCTCGCAGACCCGGTCGAGGCGCTCGATGAAGACGGGGTCCAGATGCCCAAGCACGGGCCAGGAAAGAGCAGCCATCGCTTCCGGGTAGCAGTTGCTCGGACCGGGGCCGAACAGGAATCTGGAGGTCAGGATCTGGGGCATGGAGCAACTCCTTCAACGCAGTTGATGGCCATTCTGCCGCAGCCGGTTGCGTGGAGCGAGCAGCAGGCGCCCTGAAGCGCGGCGGGCGGTCCCGCACCGGCCAGAAATGATAAGGTTACTCACTATTATCAAGTCCACCCCCGCCGAGCCGAAGAGGACGAAGATGACCACTGAGGGACGAGAGTCGCAGGACCACGGCGTCCGCGGAGAGGTCCGGCAAGACCGCTATGTGGCCGGGCAGGACCTGACGCGGTGGAAAAGCCCGGTTGGTCAACTCATGGCTGCCACGGCCCAGCGCATCACGACGTTCCTCGGCCCGTATGCCGCACTGGTCATCACCCTGGTCATCGGACTCCTCATCTCCGTTGCCCTGGTTGTCACTTTCGGCGAGGTCTACGAATCAGTGACCGAAGCGGACGGCGTGGCCGGCCTGGACCATCCTGTCCTCGACGCGGCGAAGTCCTTCCGGTCCCCCGCCTTGGATGCAGCCACTACGGCCTACACAAACGTCGGCGGAACGATGGGAATGCCGTTGATCGCCGTTGGCATCATGATCTTCCTGGCCACCAAGCGGAAGTCGTGGACGCCGGTCATCCTGATGCTGGCCGCCGGACTTGGCTCCTTGCTCCTGACAGTGGCCGGGAAGCCCCTCTTCGGCAGGACCCGCCCGGACCTCAGCGACGCCATTCCTCCGTTCGAGCACTCGCCGTCATTCCCCAGCGGGCACTCATTGAACTCGATCGTGATCGCCGGAATCGTGGCATACCTGGTCATCCTGCGCTTGAAGAGCAAGAGGGCACGCATACTGACCATCGTTATCGCGTCCGTTTTCTCGCTAACCATGGGGTTGAGCCGCGTCTACCTGGGCCATCATTGGCTTACCGACGTGCTGGCCGCGTGGGCGCTGGGCATCGCGTGGCTGTCGCTGGTCATCATGGCGCACCGCCTCTATCTCACGGTGAGGACGCGGCACCACCAAGAGGCAGCGTCTTGACACCGGCCCAAGAACTCGGCTTCACTTATTACGTATGCTGAAATAACAGTTCCATGATGCGGAAGCTTGAAGCAATACGGCTTCCTCCTGCCCAACAAGCAGGAGTTCCGCATAGCCCACACCATGGATGCCAGCATTAACACGAGGATGACACAAGCATGGAGCTTGCAGTATTCAACAGTGTTGGACGCGACGAGGCCATCAAGGCCCTGACCCCTTGCCTGGATATCAGCCGCTGGGTGGAAACAATCGTCGACGCCCGCCCCTTCGCGAGCGTCGACGAACTGCTCCGCACGGCGAACCAGGCCGCCGAGCCGTTCAGCCCCCAAGAGGTCGAGTCCGCCCTTGCCCACCACCCCAGGATCGGCGAGCGGCCCAAAGCGCAAACAACCGAAGCGGCCATGTCCCGTTCGGAGCAAGCCGGCGTGGACCCCAACGACGACGGCACAGCAGCCGCGCTGGCGGAAGGGAACCGCGCCTACGAGGAAAAGTTCGGCAGGGTCTTCCTGATCCGCGCGGCGGGACGCAGCGCCAAGGAAATCTTGTCCACGCTGCAGGAGCGCCTCACCCACACCACTGAACAAGAAGACACAATTGTGGCTGAGCAACTCCGCGAGATCGCACTGTTGCGCCTCTCCGGACTCGTCAGCGAAGGAGCCAACGCATGAGCGTTTCACAGGTAACAACGCACATCCTCGACACCGGTTCCGGCCGCCCGGCGGCGGGTGTCGCCGTCGTACTCTACGTCCGCGAAGGCGAGAACTGGACGCTGGTCGGCAAGGGCCAAACCGATGCCGATGGCCGCATCAAGGACCTCGGACCGGAGCGCATTCCGGGCGGGGCGTACCGCCTCAATTTCGCCACGGGCGCCTACTACGACGGCCTGGGCATTGAGACGTTCTTCCCGGAAGTGGACCTGAACTTCACGGTCTCCGACGCCGGCGAGCACTACCACGTGCCGCTGCTCCTGAGCCCGTTCGCCTTCTCCACGTATCGCGGCAGCTGACCCGCTGCCCCGGATGCCAGTTAATCCCCCTGTTCCCCGTGAACAGGGGGATTAACTGTCACTCCGGCGATGACCGGTAGGCTGGAAGGCATGGCTTCCGAGGACACCAACCCCACCCCCAGCAACGAATCACCCGCCCGCCGCGACGTCACGGTCCGCCGGGCACCAAAGTTCGTCCCCTTCATGATCCTCGGAGCAATCGTCGGTGCTATCGTCGCCGCCATCATCGCTTTCAGCCGCCCCGCCGATCCCGAATTCGACGCCCCCACGGTTTTCGGATTCTTCCTCGTGGCCTGCGCCGGCGGCGGCGTGATCCTCTTCTCCATCCTCGCGCTCATCCTCGACCGCCTCAGCGTCAAGCGCGCAGAGCGGGCTGTGGTGGAAGCCGTTCCGGACTCGGTTCCGGACGAAGGACCAGAGCACGACGGCGACCGCTAAGGGACGCAGCCAGGGCACCTTTTCATGGGGAGCCACTGTGACACGCGCCGCATTTGGCGGACAAATCGCCTGATCGCGCAAGGAAACAGGCCCGGCCGCGTGGTCACAAAACCGGAGCGGGAACTTACCACGGCCGCAACATGAGACAATCGACCAGTGGCACGTGGCGACGGAAAACTTTCTCATGATCTTCTTCCCGGCGAAAAGGGCCCCCAGGACGCTTGTGGCGTCTTCGGGGTGTGGGCTCCTGGCGAAGAGGTAGCAAAACTTACCTATTACGGGCTGTATGCGCTGCAGCACCGCGGACAAGAGTCGGCTGGTATTGCTACCAGTGACGGCAAGCGCATCAATGTCTACAAGGACATGGGCCTTGTGTCCCAGGTCTTCGACGAGACAACCCTCAATACTCTCACCGGGCACCTTGCAGTAGGACACTGCCGGTACTCCACCACGGGTGCCAGTCACTGGGCCAACGCGCAGCCCACCCTGGGCGCAACCGCAACCGGCACGGTGGCCTTGGCTCACAACGGCAACCTGACCAACACCGCTGAGCTCCGGGAAATGATCCTGCAGCGCAACGACGGCCAGCTGACCGGTGAAATGAAGCAGGGCAACACCTCGGACACCGCCCTGGTGACGGCTTTGCTGGAGGGCGAAGAGGGCAAGACCCTGGAGCAGACCGCTTTGGAGTTGCTCCCCAAAATCAAGGGCGGCTTCTGCTTCGTCTTCATGGACGAAGGCACCCTCTACGCCGCGCGTGACACGTACGGAATCCGTCCCCTCTGCCTTGGCCGTTTGGACCGGGGCTGGGTTGTGGCCTCGGAACAGTCCGGCCTGGCCACCGTTGGTGCGAGCTTCATCCGTGAGATCGAGCCCGGCGAGTTCATCGCGATCGACGAGGACGGCGTCCGTTCCCAGCGCTTCGCGGAGGCCACCCCGGCCGGCTGTGTCTTCGAGTACGTCTATCTGGCCCGCCCCGACGCCGCCATCGCAGGCCGCTCGGTGTACGAGTCCCGTGTTGAGATGGGCCGCCAGCTGGCCCGCGAGAACACTCACGAGGCGGACATCGTTATTCCCGTCCCCGAGTCCGGCACCCCGGCAGCGGTTGGCTACGCCGAACAGTCCGGCATCCCGTTCGCGCACGGCTTCGTGAAGAACGCCTACGTGGGCCGCACGTTCATCCAGCCTTCGCAGACCCTGCGCCAGCTGGGCATCCGCCTCAAGCTCAACGCCCTGGAATCGGTGATCCGCGGCAAGCGCGTCGTGGTGGTCGACGACTCGATCGTCCGTGGCAACACGCAGCGGGCCATCGTCCGGATGCTGCGCGAGGCCGGAGCCAAGGAAGTCCACGTCAAGATTTCCTCCCCGCCCGTCCAGTGGCCTTGCTTCTACGGCATCGACTTCGCCTCCCGCGCAGAATTGATCGCCAACGGAGCCACCATCGATGAGATCTCGCAGGCAATCGGAGCGGACTCCTTGGCATACATTTCCGAGGACGGCATGATCGGGGCAACGCAACAGCCCCGCGAACGTCTCTGCACGGCCTGCTTCACCGGCAGGTACCCCATCGAGCTGCCGCACGCGGACAAGCTGGGCAAGAACCTGCTGGAACGCACCGATATTGGCGGACTTGCACCTGCCGAGCCCACTGCCGAAGCTGCCACCGATCCGGCCTCCACCGAGGATCCCGCCGAGAAATCGGGTGCCACCGGCTGCGACCCGGGACCGGATGCCGAATTCGAGAACCTCCTGACCGACGCTGATCGTTTGACCGACGCCGACAAGAAAGAGTCCGTATGACCTCCGCATCCCCTGCCGGAACCCCTGAGAACGCCTCCGGCATCACCTACGCTTCGGCGGGTGTCGACGTCGAAGCGGGAGACCGCGCAGTCGAGCTCATGAAGGACGCCGTCAAGGCGACCCACAACACCTCGGTGATTGGCGGCGTCGGCGGTTTTGCCGGCCTGTATGACGTCTCCAAGCTGCTGACCTACAAGAAGCCGCTGCTGGCCACCTCCACCGACGGTGTGGGCACCAAGGTCGCCATCGCGCAGGCCATGGACATCCACGACACCATCGGTTACGACCTCGTGGGCATGGTTGTGGACGACATCGTGGTGGTGGGTGCAGAACCCCTCTACATGACCGACTACATCGCATGCGGCAAGGTTGTTCCCGAGCGCATCGCTGACATCGTCCGCGGCATCGCTTCCGCCTGCTCCGTTGCCGGCACCGCCCTGGTGGGCGGCGAAACCGCCGAGCACCCAGGCCTTCTGGGCGAGCACGAATACGACGTCGCAGGCGCCGCAACCGGCGTCGTCGAAGCCGACGCCCTGCTCGGCCCGGACCGCGTCCGCGCCGGCGACGTAGTGATCGGCATGGCCTCCTCCGGCCTCCACTCCAACGGCTACTCGCTGGTCCGCCGCGTCATCAACCACGCAGGCTGGGCGTTGGACCGCCAGGTTTCCGAACTCGGCCGCACCTTGGGCGAGGAGCTCCTGGAGCCGACCCGCGTCTACGCAGCCGACTGCCTGGACCTGGCCCGCACCTTCCCGGTGACGGCAGGAGCAGCTGTCCACGGCTTCAGCCACGTCACCGGTGGCGGCCTCGCCGCCAACCTGGCCCGCGTTCTTCCGCAGGGCCTCGTGGCCACCGTTGACCGCGCTACGTGGGAACTTCCCGCCATCTTCAAGCTCGTTTCCGAGCTGGGCAACGTCCCGCTGGCCGACCTCGAGCGCACGCTGAACCTCGGCGTCGGAATGGTTGCGATCGTTTCGCCGGAAGCTGCCGACGCCGCAGTCGCCCGCCTCAACGAGCGCGGACTCCCCTCCTGGGTCATGGGCACGGTTGCAGAGAACTCGGATTCGATCGACAAGACCGGCCCGGACTACGTACAGGGCGCAAAGGGCGTCGACGGCGGCGCCGTCCGTTTGGTGAACGCCTACGCCTAAGCGGCTTATCGCCTCACACACAGGGCGGCCCGGCCGTTTTCGAACTGCCGGGCCGCTCTGCGTTCCCCCAACTAGGTCGCATTTGTGCGCGTTTTCAGCGGTCAAAATGCGCACTAATGCGACCTATTTGGGTCGGAGGACCTGCATCAGGCTCAGCACGCCGCCTTGGGGATCCATGATGGTGGCCAGCGAGCCTTCTTCCGGCTGGTCCTCGGGCTCCACCAGCACAGTCCCTCCGGCGGCGATCACGGAGGCCACGGCCTTTGTCACGTCCGAGACCCCGAAGTAGACCTGCCAGCCGGCCTCATCGCCATCTTCGGCAGGGACGATTCCGGCCACCTCGTTACCGTTGACTATCAGCGTCGAGTAGCTGCCGCCGTCGTCCTGCGGGTATTCCGTAACGTCATGACCGAAAAGCTCTTGGAGGAATGCGACGGCGGCTTGCGGCTGGGGAGTCAGGAGTTCCGCCCATGCGAAAGCGCCGTGTTCGTTGAAGCGGTGGCTCCCGCGGTGCGTGCCCGGCTGCCAGATGCCCGTGGTGCCGCCTCCGGGGGGGGCCACGAACGCCAGGACACCGGTGTCGGCAACCTGCTCCGGCCCGAATTCGAGCTTGCCACCGGCGTGGACGGCGTCCTCACAGATCTCCTCTGCGTCCGTGGCAGCGAAGTAGATATTCCACTGCCCGGGTGTTCCCGCAGCTTCCTGCCGTGGATTCTGTGGAGCTATGACCGCCACAAGGTCCCGGCCCAGGAACGCCTGCGCGTAGCGGCGGTCATCGGGCGTGGGCAGGTCCTGGAAGGTCCAGCCAAACAACGCACCGTAGAAGTCCTTGGCCGCCCCAACATCCCTCGTCTGAAGATCCGCCCAGCACGGCTCCCCGTGGGCGTAGTGGGTCCGGGACGTCATGCCGGGAGTCCTGCCATGATGCTGAACGCCGCTCCGGCGGGATCCATGAGCACAGCCATTCGCCCGATTCCGGGAACGTCGAACGCCGGAGCGATGACGTGCCCGCCAAGGTCGACGGCCTGTTGCAGCGCCTGGTCCACGTCCTCCACGTTGAAATAGGTCATCCAGAACGGGAGGAGTCCTTCGATGGGCACCTTGAGGGCACCGGCAACCGGCCGGCCCTCCACCACGAGGCTGGTGTATTCCCGTTGGTCTCCTGCCGGCCCTGTGCTGCTGGTGCAGCCTGTGACCGCTTCATAGAAGGCAACGGCTTTGGGGACGTCATTGGTTTGGAGTTCATTCCAGATCATGGTTCCGGGCTCGTTGATAAGGCCTGAACCCAGATGGGTTCCGGCCTCCCAGAAGCCAATTTGCGCGCCCGTGGGATCGGCGGCAAAGAACATCCTTCCGCTGCCGTTCGGCACAGAGTCCGGAGCGACGACGATGGTTCCTCCCGCGGCCACCGCACGCTCAGCTGCCGCATCTGCCGAGTCCACGGCAAGGTAGTTCGCCCAATAGGAGGGCATGCCCGGAGGCGCATCGGGCAGCTGCTGCATCATTCCGGCGACGTACCGGCCCTTCAGCCTGGCCATGTAGTAGGTCAGGCCCTGGCCCACGTCCATGGCTTCAAGTTCCCAACCAAAAAGTTCCCGGTAAAACTTCTTGGAGACTTCGATGTCCGTGGAAGACAGGTCCACCCAACACGGAGTCCCCTGCTTGTACCGATCAACTTCCGGCATGGCTGTCCTTTCCGAGAACGTGGCCCCCTCAACCTAGTATCTCCGGCTGTGCTGCCCACAACGCGGGAGCCGCGCCGCTTCCGTCGTCCGCATGTGAAGGTAACGTCTCCATCACGGATCCCTAATACTAAGGAACCTTATGATAGCGTCTGGAGTGCACGGAAAGAACTCAGGACTACGCACCCACACTCACTGAGGAGAAACCATGACAGCCACGAACCACCCCGCCCGGACCCGAACAACCATCCAGCGCGCAGCACAAATTGTTGGAGTAGTTTTCCTTCTGGTCGGCATTCTGGGCTTCATTCCCGGAATCACCTCCAATTACGACACCATGCAGTTCGCCGGACACACCTCCGAAGCGCTCCTTCTGGGCATCTTCCAGGTCTCAATCCTGCACAACATCGTCCACTTGCTCTTCGGCGCAGCCGGCTTGCTGATGGCCAAAACACCCGGCCAAGCCCGCAATTACCTCGTCGGTGGCGGCATCATCTACCTGGTGCTCTGGATCTACGGCCTGCTCATCGGCCAGGATTCGACGGCCAACTTCGTGCCGCTCAACAGCGCCGACAACTGGCTGCACCTGATCCTGGGCATTGGCATGCTGGGCCTCGGATTTGGACTCAGCCGCCGCACAACGGACAACCGCACCGGCAACGTCGTGGGCCGGTAGCCTCACAACGTTCAGGGCCCGCCCTGGTGCGCCTCCCGCGGGGGACGCAGGGCGGGCCTTGCTGCGTTCAAGGACGCTCGACGTTGTGGGTGAACGCAAGGTTGCGGGTGAACGCAAGGTTGCGGGTGAACGCAAGAAGGACCCGCAGGGTACGCCGATGTTCGGCATGCCCTGCGGGCCTTCTTGAGAGATCTTCGGCATCCGTGGATGCACGACAACCTTGATGTACGACGGCGGTACGCAACTCAGTGCCTGGAGGCACCTGTTGTGTTGCGAGAGCTAGCCGAGACGGCGGGTGTCTACCTCGTCGTCATCATCTTCCGCGTACTTGTCCTCGTAAGCCGAGTAATCCGGCTCCGGAGGATCCTCTTGGAAGTGGCTCTTGGCACGACTAGATGGGCGCGTGAGCTCACGCTCAAGTGCCGAGTAGTCAGTGTTCGGGGAGTAGTACTTGATGTCCCGAGCCTGCTTGGTAGCTTTTGCCTTTTGACGGCCGCGCCCCATGGCGTGACCCCCTTTTGTACTTGGACCGGAGGTGGTCACCTTTGGCTATCGGTGAGGCCCCGGAATGTTTGGTCAATTTGTCGTATGTCTAGATTACATGGTTTCAGGGGTGCCTGTGTGCCACCTAAGAGCCGTGCCTGACCCCCAGGCCGGCCGCAGCACCTCACAAGGGAACGAAAATTGGGTAGAGTCTGCCTCAATGCGGCGTCAGATCAGGAAGGCACACCACCCGAATGACTCAGGACAACACTCCACCCCGTGACGAGTCGGCAGCGGAACCAGGCAAGGAGCAGGTGCCGCCTGCCCCGAATGTGCCGCCGAAGCCTGACCTTCCACCCCCGCCGCCACAGCCGGCGCCAATGGGACAGTCGGCGCCAATGGGTGGGGTAAGCGATCCGCAGCAGCCCGGCTACCCGGCAGAGCCAATCGATGCGCAGCAGCCGGACAACCCGCAGCCCGGCTACCCCGCACAGCCGATCGATCCGCAGCAGCCCGGCTACGCGGAGCAGCCGCCACCACAAGGTGATCCGGTCAAGCGTCAGCGCCTGGTGATCGGGGGAATCGTGGTGGGGGCCTTGGTCCTCATCGGCGTCGTCATCTGGGTCCTGCTGAACCTGCTGGGAACCCGCCCCGAACCTACGGTCGCTTCGCCGACACCTTCGGTCACCCTGGGACCCCTCCCCCGCGACACGGACGCCAAGGATTTCCAGATCGGGGACTGCTTCGCGGACTTCGACCCCAACGCATCCAAGGCCCGCGCGGTGGCTTGCGACACTGAGCACACAGCCCAACTGGGTGCGGCTTTCACTTACCCCACGGATGATTCCTTCCCGGGAACCAATGCACTGCGCGACAAGGGCCGGGAGGTCTGCAAAGGCATCAAGCTCAATGACGCTGCCAACGAATACACCAATCTGTTGCAGCAGAATGTGTACCCGAGTCCCAGCAGCTGGGACCGCGGGGACCGGCGGGTGGACTGCTTCATTGTGGTGAGCCCGGGCAGCACCATCAAGGAGGACCTGTTGGAGAAGTAGCCTCACGGCTACCCCTCCAACAGCGTCACCCCTCCAGCCCTGTCAGCTCTCCTGCCCTGCCAGTTTCTGGCCGGCCTACTTTTCCGGCGACGGTTCCTTCCGGCGGACCGAAAGCCCCGTCCCTGCCGACCAGCCGCCGTCGGAGTTTCCCATCTCCTCAAGGCCCTCGATGGTGAGGGCGTCGACGTCGGCGGCGGTGTCCACCAGGACGGTGTCGCCGTCGCTGATCTCCCCGGCAAGGATTTCCTTGGCGAGGCGGTCACCGATCTCGCGCTGCACGAGGCGGCGGAGCGGCCGGGCACCGTAGGCGGGATCGTAGCCGGACATTGCGAGCCAGGCGCGGGCGCCGTCCGTGACCTCGAGCGTGAGCCGCCGTTCGTAGAGGCGCTTGGTGAGTTCGGCGACGTGCAGTTCCACAATCCGGGCGAGCTCTTCGACCGACAGCGGGTCGAAGAGGACGATCTCGTCCAGGCGGTTTAGGAACTCCGGCTTGAAGGAGCCCTGCACCACGGCCATGACGGCGTCCCGCTTCGCTTTCGCATCCATGGACGAGTCCACCAGGAACTGGCTGCCCGCGTTGGAGGTCAGCACCAGGATGGTGTTCCGGAAGTCCACTGTGCGGCCTTGGCCGTCGGTGAGGCGACCGTCGTCGAGCACCTGCAGGAGGATGTCGAAGACCTCAGGGTGGGCCTTCTCAACCTCGTCCAGCAGGACCACCGAGTACGGGCGGCGCCGCACGGCTTCAGTAAGCTGGCCGCCTTCCTCGTAGCCGACGTATCCCGGAGGGGCACCGACCAAACGGGCCACGGAGTGCTTCTCGCTGTACTCGGACATGTCGATCCGGATCATGGCGCGTTCGTCATCGAAGAGGAAATCCGCCAAGGCCTTGGCCAGTTCGGTCTTGCCGACGCCGGTGGGGCCGAGGAACATGAACGAACCCGTGGGGCGGTTGGGATCGCTGATCCCGGCTCGGGCACGGCGCACGGCGTCCGAGACCGCCTGCACGGCCTTCGACTGTCCGATCAGGCGCTTGCCGAGCTCCTCCTCCATGTGGAGCAGCTTTTGTGATTCGCCTTGGAGCATGCGTCCCGCGGGGATGCCCGTCCACGCTGAAATGACCTCGGCGATGTCGTCGGCACCGACTTCCTCCGCCACCATCAGCTCGGGCTTGGCGCCCCTCGCCGATTCTTCTTCGGCAGCGGCGTTGAGCTCGCGTTCCAAGGCAGGCAGCTCACCGTAGAGAATCCTCGACGCCGACTCGAGGTCGCCTTCGCGCTGGTGCTTCTCGGCAGCCGAACGCAGCTCGTCGATCTTGGCCTTCAGGTCGCCGACCCGGTTCAGGCCGGCCTTCTCGGCTTCCCACCGCGCATTCAGCGCACTGAGTGCCTCCTTCTTGTCCGCCATGTCAGCCCGAAGGGCAGCCAAACGCTCAACCGATGCGGGATCCGTTTCACCCTGCAGGGCAAGCTCTTCCATGGTCAGGCGGTCCACGGCACGACGCAGCTGGTCGATTTCTTCCGGAGCTGAGTCGATTTCCATGCGAAGGCGCGAGGCGGCTTCATCCACGAGGTCGATTGCCTTGTCCGGCAATTGCCGGCCCGAGATGTACCGGTTCGACAGCGTGGCAGCTGCCACCAGGGCGGAGTCCGCGATGGCTACCTTGTGGTGGGCCTCGTAGCGTTCCTTCAGTCCACGGAGGATGCCAATGGTGTCCTCCACGCTGGGCTCACCCACATACACCTGCTGGAAACGGCGCTCCAGCGCGGGGTCCTTTTCGATGTTCTCGCGGAACTCGTCCAGGGTGGTCGCACCAATCAGGCGCAGCTCACCACGTGCCAGCATCGGCTTGAGCATGTTGCCCGCGTCCATGGCGCTCTCGCCTGTGGCACCGGCGCCAACAACGGTGTGGATCTCATCGATGAACGTGACGATCTGCCCGTTGGAGTTCTTGATCTCCTCCAGCACGGCCTTCAACCGCTCTTCGAACTCACCGCGGTACTTGGCGCCGGCCACCATGGAGGCAAGGTCCAGTGCAATGAGCGTCTTCCCGCGGAGGCTTTCCGGCACGTCGCCTGCCACCATGCGCTGGGCAAGGCCTTCGACGACGGCGGTCTTGCCTACGCCGGGCTCACCGATCAGAACAGGGTTGTTCTTGGTACGGCGGCTCAGGACCTGAACCACGCGCCGGATCTCGCTGTCACGGCCGATCACGGGGTCAAGCTTGCCCGAGCGTGCCACGGCAGTGAGGTCGGTACCGAACTTCTCCAAGGCCTGGAAGGTGTTCTCAGGATCCGGCGAATCGACCTTGCGATCGCCCCGGACACCCGGCAGGGCGGCGAGCAGCGCTTCATGGGAGGCGCCGGCGTCGCGCATTAACTTCCCGACGGCGTCACTGCCGGCCGAGAGCCCCAGGAGCAGGTGCTCTGTGGAGACGAAGGAATCTCCCAGCTTGTCCGCCTCAGCCTGGGCAGCCTGGATCGCCTGCATGGCCTGACGCGACAGCTGGGCCTGCTGGACCGAACTACCCGACGTGGACGGCAATGCCTTGATGGCTGAACTTGCCTGAACACTCACGGCATCCGGGTCAGCGCCGGTGGCGCGCAGCAGTGCCACGGCAACGCCCTCCCGCTGATCCATGAGCGCTTTGAGGAGATGAGCCGGTTCCACCTGCGGATTGCCGGCAGTCGAGGCATTCATGGCGGCCGCAGAAAGGGCCTCCTGGCTCTTGGTGGTGAATTTGGCGTCCAAAGAGAGCTCCCTTTCTGGAGTAGTACCAATGCTTTCAAAGTTGAGTGTACTACGCTCAACTTTGGATTTGGTCCACTGTGTTCCATGTTTGCCCACGGCGAAACTGCTGTCCAGAGCCGTTCTACCCGGTTGGGCGTGGCCGAAGTCGGTACACTCCCGCGCCCGTACCCGCCCGGCGCACCCGTTCCGGCGGGGCCCCGCACCCGTTCGCGCACGGCGCACACGTACCAATGGGCGCGAATGGAGGAAAAGGGTGCGCCCCCCAATCGACCGCAGCAAGGTGCGCCAGCCACACGCGGGCACCGGGGAAACTAGGCTGGGGCCATGAAACCCATCGGCTGCGCAGACGAACTGGAACAACTGATCGGTCAACCCCTGGATCGGGTCCGACGAAAAGTCCGCAGCGAGCTTAGCGACTTCGACCGGCAGTGGCTTGCGGCCAGCCCCTTCTGCGTCATCTCGACGGCGGACGCCCGGGGTCGCGTCGATGCCTCACCGAAGGGCGATCCCGCGGGCTTCATCGAGGTCCTGGACAAGCGCACCATCGCCATCCCTGAGCGGCCGGGCAACAAGCTCGCCTTCGGATTCCGCAACATCCTGGAGAACCCGAACGTGGGAGTCCTTTCCATCGTCCCGGGACGGACGGACACCCTCCGCATCAACGGTCAGGCGCAGCTGGTCAGCGATGGCGACTTCTTCGACCGGATGGTGGTCAAGGGACACCGGCCCCGCGTCGCCATTGTGGTCTCCGTAGACGAGGTTTTCACCCATTGCGGCAAAGCGTTCATGCGGAGCGGGCTGTGGGAGCCGGATTCTTGGGATTGCGGGGGCCTGCCGAGTATGGCCATGCTCTCCAAGGCCTACGTCCAGCCCGATACGCCCCTCGAAGACTTGGAGTCCTACTACGGCCCGTCCTACGCGGAGCGCATGTACAAGGACTAGGTGTCAGGCCGGGTAGATGGACACCAGGGCCGACTTCACCACGAACCGGACCTCCATCCCCGGAGCCAACCCCAGATCGGCAGATGCCGCTGGGGTGACGTCTGCGGAGAGAGTGTCCGCTTCCCCGCCCCGTGCATGCACACGGATCTGGCCACCGTGCCTTTCCAAGTCGGTGATGGTCACCGGGAAAGAGTTGCGGGGACTTCCGTGCACATCGCCCAGGAAGACGGAAACGGCCGACGGCGGAAAGGCTGCCACGCCTGCCTGGCCGGGCCCGGGTGACCACTCGGGATCGTGTTGCCCGGCGAAAAGCCGACCATCCGGCGTCGTGATTCCTTCCGCAGTGATGGACCCGGTGACGATATTGAGCCCGGCGAGTCCTGCGGCGAAATGGCTGCGGGGGCGTTCAAGGACCTGGCGTGTGGGGCCTTCCTCGGCAATGCGGCCGCCCTCGACGACGATCACGCGGTCGGCGAGCATGTAGGCGTCAAGGACATCGTGGGTGACGATGATGGCTTTGCGGCCTTCCAGGACGCGTTTCAGTACCCGCCGCAGCATGGGAGCTGCGTGGATGTCCAGTGCGGCCATGGGTTCATCCAGGAGCAGCAGCTCTGGCTCGGCGGCAAGCGCCCTGGCAACCGCCACCCTTTGGGCCTGGCCTCCTGAGAGCTGCGCCGGCTTTCGGTCCTGGAGCTCGAGCGCGTCCACTTCGGAGAGCCAGTGCCGGGCCGCTTCGCGTGCCTTGCGTTGGGAACTCCCCGTGCTTCGCGGGCCGAAGGCTACGTTGTCCAGAACACTCAGGTGGGGAAAGAGCAACGCCTCCTGTGCCAGAAGGGCTATGCCGCGATGGTGGGGTGCGCTCCAATGGTGGGTGCCGCCGTCGAGCGTGAAGAGCGGCCTGCCGCCTATCCGTGCCGCGGCGGAGTCCGGGCGAACCAGGCCTGCCGTGACGTTCAGCAACGTGGATTTGCCTGCGCCGTTGGGGCCCAGGACGGCGACGGTCTGGCCCTCGGCAAGGGTGAGGGACATGTCGAAGTTGCGGGCGGCGAGGCGTGCGGACAGCTCAAAGGTCATTTCGTAGCCCCTGATTCGGTACGGTTTCCGGTGCGGATTCCGGCCCTGCGGCCTCCGTAGCTCAGCCCGACCACGGCGATGGCCACGGCAACCAATACCAAGGACAGGGCGACGGCGGCGTCGGCGTCGGTTTCGCGCTGGAGGTAGATCTCAAGGGGCAGGGTACGGGTGACCCCTTGCAGGCTTCCGGCGAACGTGAGGGTGGCGCCGAATTCACCGAGGCTGCGCGCGAAGGACAGGACCGCTCCCGAGGCCAGGCCCGGCAGCACCAGCGGCACGGTCACCCGCCGAAGGACGGTTCCCGGACCGGCTCCAAGGGTCGCCGCGACCGCCGCGTACTTACTCCCGGCCGTGCGAAGGGAGCCTTCCAGGCTCACCACCAGGAACGGAAGCGCAACGAACGTCTGGGCAAGCACGACGGCGGTGGTGGAGAAAGCGATCTGGACACCCGCCAGTTCCAACGACTTCCCCAGCAAACCCTGCCTGCCGAAGGTGTAAAGCAAGGCGATACCCCCGACGACGGGCGGCAGCACCAGCGGCAACAGGACGAAGGCGCGCAGGAGACGCTGACCGGGAAACGGACTCCGCGCCAGGACCAGGGCCAACGGCACCCCGAGCAGCACGCAAAGAACAGTGCTCGCCGCCGACGTCCGCAGGCTCAGGCCGAGCGCCGTCAGCGACGATTCCGACGTGATGAGCGGGAAGAACTGCGACCAATTCACCTTGGCCACAATCGCCAGGAGCGGCAGCAAAATGAAGGCCGCTCCAACCGCTGCGAGGGCATAGATCCAGGAAGGGACGCCGGTGTAGCCGTGTCCGCCGCGTCGTGTCATGGGTGTCTTCAGCGCCATGGTGCGTTCTTACGGTGTGCCGAAGCCGGCATCGTTCAGTACTTTCCGGCCTTCGCTGCCGGTCACCAGGTCTACGAATGCCTCAGCGAGGTCCTTGTTCCTGGCCGAACCTACTGTGGCAATGGGATACGTGGTTGCGGCCTGTGCCGACTCCGGGAACGGGATCCCCTTGACCTTGCTCCCGGCTGTTTTGACGTCCGTGACATAGACCAGTCCGGCATCCGCTTCCTGGCTGATGACTTTGCCCAGGACATCGGTGACCGAGGACTCCTCGCTGACCGGGGTCAGAGTGGTGCCTGCAGCTTTCTCCACCACCTGCGTGGCGGCGCCGCAAGGGACCTGTGGTGCACAGACCACAACTTTGACGCCCGGTTTACCCAAGTCCGGGAAGGAACTGATGTTTGCCGGGTTGGACGGCGGAACCACGATCTCCAGGACGTTGGTTGCGAAGTTCTTGGGTGCTTTGTCCAGAAGGTTGGCATCGGCAAGCCTGGTCATGTTCCGGGTGTCCGCCGATGCGAAAACGTCCGCGGGTGCCCCCTGGGATATTTGCGTGGCGAGGTCCGAGGAACCGGCGAAGTTCAGGGTGACCTTGGTTCCGGGGTTCCTGGCCTCGAAGTCGTGGGCCAGCTGGGTGAAAGTTGATTTGAGGGACGCCGCAGCAAAGACGGTGACCGTTCCGGAGGGCCCCTCCCCCGAGACGGCTGGATTTGCCGGCGCGCAACCTGACATCGCCGCGGCAAGGACCCCTGCACCGAGCAACGCGCTGACGAACCTGAGGGGGCTCATATGATGCTCTTTCCCTGAGGCGCCTCGATGATCACGGTGGTCGCTTTCACCACTGCGGTGGCGACGGAGCCGAGCTCGAGTCCCAGCTCACGCACGGCTTCACTGCTCATGAGGGACACCACGCGGAACGGGCCGCACTGCAGCTCCACTTGGGCCATGACCTTGTCCGTGGTGATTCCGGTGACCAGGCCCACAAAGCGGTTGCGGGCCGAGCTCCCCGCCCGTGAAGGATCGTCTTGAAGGTGTGATTGGTCCCTGGCCAGGTTGGCGAGCTCCAACCCGTCAACAGCGAGCCTGCCCGACGGGTCCTTCTGCGCCGTGAGGGTCCCGTTTTCCGTCCAACGCCGGACGGTGTCATCGCTGACTCCCAGGAAACGGGCTGCTTCGGAGATCCGTATTTGCGGCATGCGGGAAGTATATCGTCGCATTTGCGGTTTTCTGCGGCTTCGAGAGCCGCAATACGTCAAGTGACCCGGCGTGGGTGCTGGGCGCTCCGGGCGCACCCGTTTCCGCTGCACGCAACCCTTTTGGGCTCACGCCGCGCCCCTTCCCGCACGACGCACCCACAACACCAGGTGCGCCCGGCGGCAAGAGATGCGCACCGCCGTCGTACTTCCGTAAGCATTACCCATGGCCCGCCACGATGCGCCGCCGTACCCTGTTCTAGGGAGAGAGTCTTAGGCGCGAAGGAGCGTCCACATGGAATGGATTCGTCCGGAAGATCCGGACTATGACGAAACCCGAAAACTCTTCAACGCAATGATCGACCGACGGCCGGCTGTCATTGCCCGTTGCTCCTCTCCCGGCGAGGTGGCCGAAGCCCTCCACCACGCCAGGACACACAATCTGGATGTCGCCGTCAGATCGGGCGGGCATTCAGTGGCCGGCATGTCCACGAATGACGACGGCCTGGTAGTTGATGTCCGGCCCATGAAATCCATTCAGGTGGACCCGGAAGCGAAGACGGCCAAGGTCGGCGGCGGTGTCACATGGGGCGAATTCGATCGCGCCACCCAGCAACACGGGCTGGCGGTAACCGGTGGCAGGGCGTCCACCACGGGCGTCTCCGGCTTCACGTTGGGCGGAGGTTCGGGTTGGCTGGAACGGTCCTACGGGTTCTCCTGCGACAATCTGCTCTCCGTGGATTTGGTAACCGCCTCCGGGGACCTGGTGACCGCGAGCGCCACGGAAAACCCCGAGCTGTTCTGGGCGTTGCACGGCGGCGGCGGAAACTTCGGCGTGGCAACGTCCTTCACGTTCCAACTCCACGATCTTGGTCCAACGGTGACGGCCGGGCTGGCCCTCTTCCCCGGGGAAGCCGCACCGGAGATCTCGCGCGCCTACCGGGACCTGGCACTCAGCGCACCCGATGAGGTGGGCACAGCCCTGGTCTACCAGACAGCCCCGTCCGAGGATTTTGTACCCCCGGACATGGTGGGCAAGCTGGCCGTTGGCATGGCTTACCTGTACGCGGGGAACGCCGAGGAGGGCGAAGAGCACGCAAGGCCATTCAAGGAGCTGGGCCCGTCCGTGGACCTTATTGACGCCATGAACTACGCGGATTTCCAGTGCATGATCGATGATCCACCGGACCACTACAACTACTGGAGCGCCGACTATCACGATCACCTCAGCGACGAAGCCCTGGACATCCTGGTGGACTCGGCACAACGGCTCCCCGGGCCCAATTCGCAGCAGCTGGTGGGGCGTTGGGGTGGCGCGGTGGGCGGACCTGCTGCGGCCAACACGCCCTTGCAGCATCGCAGCGCAGCGTGGGTGAGCCACCCCTTTGGCTTGGCCGAGACGCGGGAAGGATGGCAGGAAGCGAAGGATTGGGTGAAGCAGTTCCGGCAGGACATTGCCCTGCATACCACCGGCGGCGTGTGGCTCAACTTCATCGGCGACGAAGGGCAGGACCGGATCATGGCGGCCTACGGGGAGCAGAACTACAGGCGACTCTCCAAGGTCAAAGCCCAATTCGATCCCGACAACGTCTTCAGGGGCAACCAGAACATCCTGCCGGCCGAGCGCTGACCCCAGGCTCCTTCCCGGTTGCCGTGAACACCACGGGCAGCGAAGCCCGCGATTCCGGGGCGGTGGTTCGGCGGTAGACACGCCCTGACGACCGGCAACTGGGAAGGATCGCGCCGCCTTTGCCAAGGCTGAACCGGGACTACACTTTGCCCATGGCCGTATACGTCGATCCGCCCCTGTGGCCCGCGCACGGGACCGTCTTCTCCCACTTGATCTCGGACAAGTCCTTGGATGAGCTGCATGCCTTCGCTTCGGCAGCGGGGGTTCCCGAACGGGCTTTCGACGGCGACCACTACGACGTACCCGAGCGCCTCTACGACGACCTCGTCAAAGCGGGAGCCATTCCGGTGGAGGCACGTGTCCTGGTCCGGAAACTCATTGCCAGCGGTCTCAGGATTCCCGCCCGGGACCGGAACAAGGCCCTCACAGTTCCCTTGATGAAGCACTGGAACACCATTTACCCCGGCCACGAGGAACTGGGCTTGGAGTTGCTGGAACGCTGGGGCGAGGACACCCGGAAATACCACAGCCGCACCCACCTGCTGGCTGTCCTTGAGGCCTTGGACGTCCTCACCGAGCCGGCGCTCCCTGCACGGACAGTGTCCTTGGCGGCGTGGTTCCACGATGCTGTTTACGAAGGAGTCGCCGGACAGGACGAGGAGGCCTCCGCGCAACTGGCAGAGGACCGCTTGACCAAGGCCGGGCTTTCCCCGGAGGACGTCGCGGAAGTAGCCCGTCTTGTGCGGCTCACGGACAAGCACAATCCGGAACCCGGCGATCATGCCGGAGCACTGTTGTGCGATGCGGACCTCTCCGTCCTCGGCGGCGACGAACAGTCCTATGCCAAGTACGTCGCGGCCGTCCGCGAAGACTACGCCCACATCAGTGACGACGACTTCGCGACGGGGCGGGCCGCCGTCGTGCGCCACCTGCTGTCCCTGGACCCGCTGTTCCACGGAGACCGCGCGAAGGCGTTGTGGCTGGAGGCAGCCCGGCGCAACCTCGCGGCCGAGTTGGCTGGTTTAACCTAAACTAGGAGGTGTGACCTCCTACCTCCCCCCGTCAATCCCGCAAGCACGGCCCACTGTGGAGCATGTGCTCGCTGTTCGAGGCGTGGGCGGTTACCGTCAGTACCGGATTCCTGCCCTCGCCGTCAGCACGCGCGGCACCATCCTCGCCGCCTACGACGGCAGGCCAAACCTCGACGACCTCCCCAACACCATCGACCTCCTTCTCCGCCGCAGCTTCGACAACGGCGCTTCGTGGACCGGGCAACATGTGGTCCGCACCGGTTCGGGCTTGGACGGTTACGGTGACCCGAGCCTGTTGGTGGACGCTGACACCGGCCGGATCTTCATGTTCCACGCGGCAGGAACGCACGCCGGCTTCTTCGAAGCGTCGTCCGGATTGGAACCCGAGGACGACATCCAGCACGCGGATGTCAGCTTCTCCGACGACGACGGCGGCACCTGGCAGCACAGGCGGCTCACCGCGATGCTCAAGCCCGTTCACCCTGGAACCACCGGGCTCTTCGCCTCAGCCGGCCAAGGAATTCAAGTCCACACAGGCCCCTATTCAGGACGTCTGGTCCAGCAATACGTACTGCTGATAAACGGCGAAATCAGAGCCGCCTCCGCCTACAGCGACGATCACGGCGGGACGTGGACGCTGGGCGGGCTGATCGGGCCCGGCCCGGCCGGAGTTGGACCCAATGAAAACAAGGTGGTGTGCCTGTCCGATGGCCGGCTGCTGCTGCACTCAAGGGCCACTCCGTCGCGGCTGGCTGCCATCTCCAACGACGGCGGCCAGACCTGGAGTTCACTGCTGCCCGTTCCCGAACTGCCGGACCCCAGTGACAACGGCTCCCTGGCACGTTTCGACGGGGCGCCGATTGTTGACGCACTCGCGGGTCCGGACACGGGCTTTGGCGCCGGCTCGGCGTCCGGTTCGGCTTCCGGTTCGGCTTCCGGCAACTGGCTGATTGCCACCAATAACCAGGACCCGCACCTGCGCCGCAACACAGTGTTGAGCCTCTCCCCGGACAACGGTGCCACGTGGCCTGCGAAGCTCATGCTGTGCGAGGGCAGTTCTGCCTACTCCACGGCGACGCGGTTGCCGGACGGGAATATCGGCGTGCTGTATGAACGGCAAGGGTACCGGGAGATCGTCTTTGCCTCGGTGCCGGCGGAACAACTCACCCTCCAGTTGGCCTCCCCCCGCCTTCCGGAGGCACCCGTGCACCGTGGGGAAGCCGGCCCATTGTCCTTCGACATGGAACTTCGCTCGATCACCCCGGGCCGGCCCGAAGTATGGCAGAACGCCGGGGAATTCCACGTGATCCCCTCCAACAGCGACGGCGAATGGGATGTCCAGACGTGGAAGGAAATCGGCCAAGGCTATGCGGACGGGGATCAAATCCTGGGCACCCGCGAAGCACAGGACCTGAACTACGGCCCCATCATTCCCGGCTACAAGGCAGGTGACATCCTGGCTTTCACCGGGCGCGTCCGGAACGCCGGCACCCAGCCGCTTTCCGGCGTCGTGCTTCATGGGCCGCACTGGCAGGAGTTTCCCGCCGTCGACCTGCTGCCCGGTGAGCATTCGCTGTACTTCACCCCGAGCTACACAGTGACGGAATCCGACCTGTGCTCGGGCACGGTGGAACTCACCTTCGTAGCGGAGGCCGACGGCGGGAAGTTCCGTGAGGAGCGGCAGTTCCGGTTCGATGTGCAGACCGGAGAGGTCTCCGGCTCGTAACCCATTGCGCTGGGTAACCCTCAGCGGTAGGTGCTGACGAACGGCCTGTCGGTCGGAACGATCTGCTTACCCAGAGGCATGAGCGATACCGGGATCAGCTTGAGGTTGGCAATGGCCAGCGGGATGCCGACGATGGTGATGGCCATGGCAACCGCAGTCACGACGTGACCGATCGCGATCCAGATGCCGGCCACCAGCAGCCAGATCACATTGCCAAGGAGGGCGAAGACGCCGCTTCCACCTGGCTTCTCCACCACCATCTGGCCGAAGGGCCACAGGCAGTAGAAGCCAATGCGGAACGACGCGATACCCCAAGGGATGGTCACAATGAGCACGCAGCAGATGAGTCCTGCCGCGAAGTAGCCCAAAGCCAACCAAAAGCCACCGAAGACCAGCCAAATGATGTTGAGCAGCGTTTTCATAGGGTCCATTCTCCATTGAACGGCCGACAAAATAACCCGGGGTATGCCCTGAATCGTCCCTGACTTCCGCCCTGTGCCCCTCTCTCACATCCCACCCTACTTCCGCCATCCCTCTGCCACATCCCACCCCCTCCGCCATCCCTCTGTCACATCCCACCCCACTTCCGCCATCCCTCTGCCACATCCCACCCCCTCCGCCATCCCTCTCGCACTCTTCCGGCGCAGTTCATCAGCACGCCGTCGGTTTTTGCCGGTCGTAAGCCTAGACTCGGTCAGACAACAGCATCTTTGGCCATCAGTCGATTTACTTACCACGGGAGCCACATGAGCACGGCACAGCACACTTTGACCCTGACCCGAGACTTTGACGCCCCTCGCGAGAAAGTATTCGAGGCTTGGATGGAGCCGGACCAACTCACTAAATGGTTCGGCCCAGTGGACGTGGGTGCTCCTCGCGAGAAAATCGTCGTTGAGCCCAAGGTGGGTGGAATATGGCAGGTCGTCATGGTCTGGACGGATGAGAACGGCCGGCAGGAAGCGCCCATCGAGGCCGTCATCACCGAGTTGGATGCTCCGGGCCTTCTGGTCGCGAAGGCTAAAGCCGCCCCGGACTCGGACCACGAGTACGAAGAAATGCATCTTAAGTTCGAAGACCTGGGCGGCAGCCGCACCCGGATGCACCTGACGCAGGGACCGTTCGCGTCGGAGGAGTGGGTGGAGATGACGAAGGACGGCTGGGGCACGTCATTCGACAAGCTGGATGCGGTGCTCGCCTAGCCCGCGGACGCGCATCGGAAAAGCATCCGCTGAAACTCGGCTGGAAGTGACAGAGGAACCCCAAGAACTCGGCGGGAAGTGACAGAGGAACCCCAAAAACCCGACGGGATGTGACAGAGCAACACCAAAAACCCGACGGGACGTGACAGAGGAACGCCGGGAGGGGAACCCTAGGCTTTGGCGGCTTCCACGAACGCGCGGATCTTCGCCAGATCCTTCACCCCACGGGACGCCTCGACGCCCGAGGAAACATCAACGCCCCAAGCACCGGCAGCCGTTGCGGCGAACGCCACGTTGCCCGGCTCGAGCCCTCCGGCGAGCAACCATTTACGGTCGCCGAGGCCTTTCTCCTGTACGGACACGTAGTCCCAGGCCTCGCCCGAACCCGGAACGGCGGCATCGATCAAGAACAGGTCCTCGCCCAGATCACCGAACTCTTCCACAGAGGCACCCATGGTGGCTGCCCTGATGAGCCGCATGCCGGCGTCGTGCACTGTTTTGACGTCGTCGGCAGTCCGGTGACCGTGCAGCTGAACCCAGGCGAGACCGGCCTTACGGGCGATGGCCACGGCGTCGGCTGCGGTTTCGTGGCGGAAGACGCCGACCGCATGCACGCCCCCCGGAACAAGCGGTAGCAAAACGTGGACTTGCTCGGGCGTGACCTCGCGGGGACTGGCGGTCAGCACGAAGCCAACGGCGTCCGCGCCGGAGTCGACGGCCTCTTGCACGGATTCGGGCGTGCTTAAACCACACACTTTGACGAACATCCCGTGCCTCCAGACTTTGCGTGCAAAAACCAAACCCTTATGACGTTAGCAAGCGCTGCAGTGCAACGCCGAACTACTAGGCTGGACTGATGGAAATCATCCGCTTTGCCGACACCCATCCCGAGCCGTGGCGCAACGGCGGCGGGATCACACGCGAACTCGCCAGCCACCCCAAAGCGGCCTCAGCCCAGGACGGCTCGTGGGACTGGCGGGTCAGCATCGCGGACGTTTCCAAAGCCGGGGACTTTTCCGCTTTCCCCGGCATGGAACGCGTCATCACCCTGATCGACGGCGAACTCCTCCTCCTCACAGTGGACGGCGCCGAACATCCGCTGGAGAAGTACCGCCCGTTCCGGTTCTCAGGGGACGCGGCGTCATCGGCAACCCTGCCCACCGGCGACATCCGCGACCTCAACGTCATAGCCCGGACGGGGGCTTTCAAGGGGTACACGTCAATCGTCGAGATTTCCAAGAAGCGCCCGCACCCGGTGTTCGAGGGCCAGCTCGCCATCCTTCTTGAAGGCAAGGCAACCGTGACGCAGGGCGTTGCGGAAACCCCCGACGCCGACACCCCGCCGACCAGCCCCGGCGAACCCGTTGAACTGGCCAAGTATGACGCCGTGGTGGGTTCCGACGTCGCGAGCCCCGAGATCTCGGGCCGCGGATTCGTGGCGGTCGTTTCCATCGACCGGGCCTGAGCCCCGCCCGGCTGCCAGCGCCGAACTGGTGAGCTTGGCCACCGGAAGTGGCCACCCTCCGCGGGACTTGCTAGCCTGAAACCAAGGTTCCGCTCTGGAACCTCCGGACGACGGTTCAGTACCCGGTGCGCGACAAGACTGGCCAAAGGAAATGTCATGTCGTGGCTGATTCTTATTTTGTCCGGAGCGCTCGAGGCCGTTTGGGCCGCCGCACTCCACCGTTCCAAGGGCTTCCGAAAGCCTGTCCCCAGCATCGTTTTCCTGGTCTCCGTGATCGCGAGTACCGGCGGCCTGGCCATTGCCATGCAGTCAATTCCCACGGGCACGGCCTACGCTGTGTGGGTTGGCGTGGGCGTTGTGCTGACCTCGGCTTACGCCATGGTCACCAAAGTCGAACGCCCGACGCCGGCGCGTCTCCTGCTGCTCGCCGGCATCGGTTTGTGCGTGGTCGGCTTGAAGGTGGTGGCGTAGCCATGGGTACCCCAACCACTGCCAAACGCGAGGCAAGGACCGGAGTGTCCTGGCTGGTCCTCCTCGCCTCCGCCGTTCTGGAAGCCGTGTGGGCAACAGCCTTGGGGCTCTCCAATGGCTTCACGGAACTCATTCCAACGCTGGTCTTCGCGGTCACCGCAACTTTGAGCATGCTCGGCCTGGGCATCGCCGTGAAGCGCATCCCCTTGGGCACGGCCTATGCCGTGTGGGTGGGGATCGGTGCAGCACTGACCGTTGGCTGGGCCATGGTCACGGGTGTCGAGCCGGCGAGTCCGTTGAAGCTGCTCTTCATCGCGGGAATCGTGGGCTGCGCTGCGGGCTTGAAGGCCCTCCCCGCAGACCAGCCGGCTGACAAGGCCTCCACCAGCGCCGAGTAGCCGGACCCGCAGCACTCTTCGCCGAATTCGACGACCCGCTGCACGTTAGACGTGTCCTACCGTCTAATACGCAGCGAGTCGTCGAAATCGGGCAAGTTGAAGCTCACGGGTAGCGCCCCGCAAGCCGAAACCCCGCAAGCACCGCCATGACCTCCGCGTTCCGATTGTGGAAACCGTGGAGGTCATGGCGGAGCTGTCCGGGAGGGCTAAACCAAGGGCAAAATCAGGGCAACCCAGGGGAACGGGCAGCCGTGTCACCAAGGCCGCAAACCCAACGACGTAGGCTGAGCAGATGGATTCGCTAATTCACTCAACCCGCGACGTCACTATTCGCAGCATCTCCGTGAGCGAGATGAACAACAACGTGTACCTGCTGACGTCCAAGGCAACAGGTGCGCAGTTGTTGATCGATGCTGCCGACGACTTCCCGGCCATCCAGCAACTCCTGGCCGACTCCGCCGCGGATACGCCTGAGCCCACCAAGCTGCTGAGGATCGCAACCACCCACCAACACTGGGACCACGTGCGTGCCTTGGCGGAGCTGGTGGCAGCCAACGGTGCTACCACTTCCGCAGGAACGGACGACGCCGACGCGTTGCCTGTTCCAGTGGATGTGCGGCTTAGCCACGGCGACGTTGAGCAGTTTGACGACTTCGAGGTCCGTGCTATCCACCTTCGCGGACACACCCCTGGCTCGATCGCTTTCGTGTACCAGGACCCGGACGGACCGGCCCACATTTTCAGTGGAGACTCGCTGTTTCCGGGCGGCGTGGGCAACACTCAGAACGATCCCGCACGCTTCACGTCACTGTTGAATGACGTCACGGAACGGCTCTTCGACGCGTACCCGGATGACACCGTAGTGCATCCCGGACATGGCTTGCCTACCACGCTCGGCGCCGAGCGCCCCCACTTGGAGGAGTGGCGCGCCCGGGGCTGGTAACCGCCCGGGGCTGGTGACCTCCCGGGTCTCCAGACTTGCGGGGCCTGCCTTGCGCCCTAAACCCAAGGAATAGAGCGCAGAGCGGGCCTCACAACGTGAGGGACCTTAGCGGCCGCGGCGCTCGTTCGACGCCGGGGCAGACGCACGGCGGGGACCGCTGCGCGGCGGGCGACCCGAGCCGGAACCCCCACGGCCGGAATTGCCCGCGCCGAAGGATCCACCCGAGGTGCCGCCGGTGTTCGAGGACCACACGGCCTTGTTTCCGCTGCTGCGCGTCGTGGTGGCAGAAGCAGTTCGCGGAGCCGACGCCGACCGCTGTCCGCCGGCTGCACGCTGGCCGGTTGCGGGGCGACCACTGCGGCCGCTTTGACCCTGCGAGCCGGGAACGTCGTTACGGTGCGAGGCACCTGCCTTGCCGCGGCCGCGTGAGCCGCGGGCGACGTCGTCGTTCATTGCTGCCCGACGCTCCGCACGGCTGATGTCCGTGCGAACCGGCTCGGCCGAAACCTTGCCGCGTCCGCCGCGTCCCCCGCGACCGCCTGCAGTGGGCGTAGCCTGGCCGGAACGCCGTGCACGCTTGCGCTGGGCATTGGCGCCGTTGGACGTTCCGCCGCCCTGCTGCGGGAGCTTGGCTGCCAAGAGTGCAGCGCGCGTGCGGGGGTCAACTTTGTCCGCTACATCCCCCACGAGCTCAGCCACGAGCGGAGAGTTGGCGGTGACGCGCTCGAACGAGACGTCGACGCCGGCAGCCCGCATGAGCTTCTTGACGTCCTGCTGCTGCTCGGGGAGCGTCAGCGTGACGACGGTTCCGTCCGAGCCAGCCCGGGCCGTACGGCCGGAACGGTGCAGGTAGGCCTTGTGTTCTGTGGGCGGATCCACGTGGATGACGAGTTCGACGTCGTCAACGTGCACGCCGCGGGCGGCAACGTCGGTGGCCACGAGGACGCGCACCTCACCGCTGGAGAACTCGGCGAGGTTCCGGTCACGGGCGTTCTGCGACAGGTTTCCGTGCAGGTCCACCGCGGGAATGCCGGCGTCCGTGAGGGTCTTGGCCAGCTTGCGGGCATGGTGCTTGGTCCGCATGAAGAGGACGCGGCGGCCTGCGCCGGACGCCAGTTCCACAATGAGCTGCTTCTTGACGGTCTGGTCGTTGACCACCAGGACGTGGTGTTCCATGGTGGTGACTGCGGCCTGGGGATCGTCCACGGAGTGCGTCAGCGGGTTGGACAGGTAACGGTTGACCAGCTTGTCAACACCGTTGTCCAGCGTCGCCGAGAAGAGAAGGCGCTGCCCCTGCTTGGGGGTCATGTCCATGAGCTTCTTGACCACGGGGAGGAAGCCGAGGTCGGCCATGTGGTCTGCCTCGTCCAAGACGGTGACCTCCACCGATTCAAGCGTGAGGATGCGCTGGCGGATCAGGTCCTCGAGGCGGCCCGGGCAGGCGATGACAATATCGACGCCGGCACGCAGCGCCTTCTCCTGGCGGGCCTGGGAGATGCCGCCGTAGATCACGGTGGTGTTCAGGCCCATGGCCTTGGCCATCGGCTCGACGGTGGCGTTGATCTGGGTTGCGAGCTCGCGGGTCGGCGCAAGGACAAGGCCCATGGGACGGCCCGGCTTGCGGAAGTAGCCTGCCTCGCGCTCGGCCAGTCGGGCAACGAGCGGGATGGCGAATGCGATGGTCTTGCCGGAGCCGGTGCGGCCGCGGCCCAGGACGTCACGGCCGGCCAGCGTGTCCGGCAGGGTCTTGACCTGGATGGGGAATGCCTCTTCGATGCCGGTTGCAGCGAGGGATTCGACAATTGCCTTGGGCGTGCCAAGGGCAGCAAAAGTAGTCATGTACTTCATGTCTTTCGGGCGGTGTCCTGTGGCGGACATCGGCCCCCGACGCCGGTTGGGCCAGGGGTTCGCCGAGGAAAAGTCAGGTGGTCTACCGGTTCGCTGCAGGAGCGCTGGCCGGGACCAAATGGAACGCGTTCATCGACGCAGGATGTGCCTCTCACATGAAAAATGCCCCGCCGCGCAGCCTGTCAGGCCACCTGCTTCAGGGCGTCACCGCACATCAAGTGATCCCATTTTAGCAGCGGTGGACGTTTCTCCTTGCATCAGGCCCCCAACCGGGTCGCAGCACCGCGCGTTCTGAGCCCTGAAAACGCGCACAAATGCGACCTACTTGGGCTGGGTGAGCGAGAAGTCGGCTTGGCCGTCGCGGGCTCCGCGGGCCTCGGGCGCGGCGGAACCACCCGAACGGGAGTTGGGTGCGGCGGAACCACCCGGGGCTGCGACGCGCGGTGCCACCACGACGCCAACGACGCCGATGACCGCCGTCAGTGCAAAGACCGCCGCAAAGGGCCCAACGTTCGTGAAGGCCGCAAAGACGAGGCCGGTCGCGGCCAGGGCCAGCGCACCGCCCAGGGAGTCGGAGATGGACATGGCGGCACTGTTGAAGCCTTGGTTATCCGGCGAGGACAGCGCCAGGGTCATGACGCTGAGCCGCGGGTACATCAGGCCCATGCCGAAGCCAGCGAATAGCCAGCCAACAATCGCTATGGCCGCCGGCAACGCCAGCGCGGCCGTAACAAGCGCCAAAACGACGGCCCCCAACACCAGGATGGCGCCAATCTGTACAGCCAAGGCATCAGCCAGGCGGGTCCCGAACCGTCCTTGCACAGCGGACGCCCCGGCCCACGCCAGCGCCGATCCGGTCAGGGTCAGGCCCGCAAAGGTCGGGCTGAAGTCATAGCGCTCCGTCAGCATGTACGGCAGGTACACCTCGGCACCGAAGAAGGCAGCCGACGCCAGCCCACGGGACAGGATGACGCTCGGCAACCCCCGGTGCGCTGTGAGGGTTCCGCGCGGGACCAGCGGACGGACAGCCACGAGCGCCGTGACAAGTGCGACGGCGGCAATCACCGCGCCGAAGCCCGGCACTCCGCCGGACAGGTTCAGTCCAAGAACGGCCACGGCCGCGAGCGCCGCCCACGCCATGCGCCCGAAGGCCCATGGGACGGTCGGTGCATCCACACCGGATGGGGCCTCGGGCCCCTTTCCCGGAGCCAGGCCGCGCATCGCCGGAACCACCATGGCCAAGGCCGGAATGACCAGCCCAACAACTCCCAGGAAGACCCAGTGCCAACTGGTCAGCTCCGCCACCACCCCCGCCGCGAAAGGACCGATCAGGGAGGGAATCACCCAGGAAGCTGCGAAGGCCGCGAAGATCTTCGGGTGCAGGACGGGCGGGTAGATCCGCGCAACCAGGACGTACAGCGCCACAGTCACTGCCCCGCCACCAAGGCCCTGGACCAGGCGGCCGAGCACCAGCATCTCCATGGTGCCGGCAGTTCCTGCGATGAGGAGTCCCACCACGAACATCGCCACCGATGCGTAGAGCGGAGCCTTCGGACCTCTCCGATCGGACCAGTTCCCGGCACCCACCATGCCCATCACGCCTGTAGCCAGCGGACCGGCGAAGGCCAGTGCATACAGGCCGGCTCCGTTCAGGTCCCGGCTGACCACCGGCATCACGGTGGTGACGGCGAGGGACTCAAAGGCGCTCAGGAACACCAACGCGCAGGTGCCCACGGTGGCCAGGAGGTATGGACGGCGCAGGATACCGGCCGTTGAGGTGTCAGGGGTCATGCACGCTACCCTAGAACCTCAACCATTGTTGAGGTCAACGCCCCGCCGGGCACGTGGAGGTTCAGTCATGTCGAAGGTATCCGGACACCGGCCCCTGACCATTGGCGAGCTTTCCGAACGGAGTGGAGTGTCGCCGTCGGCCCTTCATTTCTACGAACGCAACGGCCTCATCAGCGCCGAACGGACGCCAGGCAACCAGCGGCGTTACGCACGCGAGACGCTGCGCCGCGTGGCGTTCATCAAGACGTCCCAGCGGGTGGGGCTGCCGTTAAAGGACATCCGCGAGGCATTGGAGTCCCTGCCCAACGGCCGCACACCCACCAAGCGCGACTGGACCAGACTCTCGTTGCGCTGGCGGCAGGAACTCGACGAGCGCATCGCCGCCCTGCAGCACCTCAGGAACGATCTGGACGGATGCATCGGTTGTGGCTGCCTGAGCCTGAAATCGTGCACGTTGCAGAACCCGTCGGACGAACTCGGCGCATCCGGGGCGGGCGCCCAGCGGTGGAACGCACCCAACTGACTGGCAGTAGGGGTTGTTCTGAGCCCTCAAAACAACCGCTGCTGCCAGTTAGTTGGGCGGGGTTTGCCGGAACAGCAACAGGTGTTGCGTCGCGTCTGCGGCGGACGGCACGCTTGGATCATGACTGAACACACTCACGACGCCGGAACCCGCCAGCACCCGCATCATCACGACGGCGGGGCTCGCCAAGGCGGCGACCAACAGGGCCGCCTGGACCTCCACGAGGATGCGGACAACGCCGTGGACATGTGGGACGGGATGTACCGGGAACGCCCGAAGATTTGGAGCGGGAACCCGAATCCCCAACTGGTCGCAGAGATCACGGGCATGGAGCCGGGAACTGCGCTGGACCTCGGCTGCGGTGAGGGTGCGGATGCCATCTGGCTCGCGAAGCAGGGATGGAAGGTCACCGCGATGGATGTATCGTCTGTGGCGCTTGAACGTGCAGCCGACCATGCCAGGGAAGCCGGGCTCCAAGAGAGCGTCAACTGGCAGCAACAGGACCTCGCGGAGTGGACACCCGAGCCCGTGTTCGACCTTGTCTCAGCCCAGTTCCTGCACTCTCCCCTGCTGCCCTGGCGGGACTCGGCGTCGAAGGCTGCCGCCGCAGTGGCGCCGGGAGGAACGCTGCTGGTGGTCGGGCACCACCCGCACGGGCTGGCGCCATGGAGCAGGCACCACGAGACGGACATGTTCTACACACCCGAAGAACTCGCGGAGGAACTGGGCTTGGAACACGGGCCGTGGTCAGTTGAGGTTCTCACCAGCCGCGAGCGGACCATCGAAGACCCGGACGGCAACCCTGCCACCATCATGGACACTGTCCTGCGGGCTACGAGGAAGCCCTAAGCGCTCGCCGGGAGCAGCTCGCCGTATGGTGGCACCACGGTTCCGGTGCACGTGGAGTCCGGGTTGAGCATCCAGCCCACCCGCTTGGCGGTGTTCAACATGACGACGCTCTCCTCCAGGTCGATCCCCGGGATACGTTGCTGGATGGCAAGCTCCATCTCCATCACCTCGGCCAGGGTGCGCAGCCACATGATCATGGTGAAGTTGGTCCGCCCCGTGGTTGAGGCCAGGAACCGCACGTTCCGGATGGTCCGCAACTCCGTGGCCGCGGCTTCGTGCTGGCCGGGCGGGACGTTGGCGAACCACTGCACGGTCACGGGGTAGCCGGAGAATTTCTGTGCGATCTCGCAGCGGAAGGAGAGCATACGGCTACCGAGCACGCGGGTGAGTTGGCGCTGGACGGTGGCCGGGTGACGGCCCAGGGCCCGGGCAATTTCCGCGGCTGTGGCACGGCCGTCGCGGGCCAGGAAGGGGATGAGCGCCAGATGGCTTTCGGGCAGCGGCACAACAATGGCGTCCGGTGCGGGCGGGTTGGCCGACTCGGGACCGGCCATTGCGCGCAATGCCTGCTGTTCAGCCTTGGTGAGGACGTTCAGCCGCCAGGCGTAGCCACTTGTATGGATCCTGGTGCACAGGGACGTGTGGTACTTGGTGAGGCCCCGGACTTCCTTGAGCCGGGGCAGCAGACCGGTACTGAAGTGATCCAGGTCCTGCGTGATGACGGTCAGGGTGAGGTCCCGGTTGCTGGCCGCCTCCTCCACGGTGATCACCTCGGGCAACCGGGCGAGGTCCGCGGTGACGTCGGGCCGGAGATCCATATCGCAATCGACGTCCACCATCGCCAGGCACATGTTCTTGGGGTCACCCATCAAGTGGGCGGTCGTCCACGCAGCACCTTGGGCCCTGAGACGGTCCCAACGGGCGGCCAGGGTGGTGGCATGGACGCCCAGGACGTCGCCGGCGTCGGACCAGCTGATCCTGGGTGAAATCTGCAGGGCGTTGATGAGGCGCAGGTCTTCCTCACTGAGTTCCATGTGCTCTATTCTCTCCCGCTTGCATGAATCCTGCATCTTTCACGTAAGCCATGCATATTTCCTGATCTTTCGGGCCTTGTGGGGTGCATCACCACAGAATGATCTAAGAGAAGCGCAAGCCGAACAAACCACAGGAGACCCCGTATGACCATCGCCGCCGACGCCCAGGAACTCCGCGAAGACATCGTCCGGCTCCGGCACGAACTGCACCGCGAACCGGAGATCGGACTGCATCTCCCCCGCACCCAGGAAAAAGTACTCCAGGCGCTGGACGGTCTTCCGTACGAGATCACACTGGGCAAGGACACGACGTCGGTCACCGCGGTCCTGCGTGGCAGTGCGGCACACGCTTCGGCCCGGAAGCCGGTGGTGCTCCTGCGCGCGGACATGGACGGATTGCCGGTCCAGGAAACAACCGGCGTGGACTACACCTCCCGGCTGGACGGTGCCATGCACGCCTGCGGCCACGACCTCCACACCTCAATGCTCGCCGGAGCCGCGACCCTCCTGGCCGAACGCCGCCACCAGATTGCCGGAGACGTGGTCCTCATGTTCCAGCCGGGCGAAGAAGGATTCGACGGCGCCAGCTACATGATCAACGAAGGCGTCCTCGACGCTGCCGGACGCAGGGCGGACACCGCCTACGGAATGCACGTGTTCTCCTCGCTGGAGCCGCACGGACAGTTCGTCACGAAGGACGGCGTGATGCTCAGCTCCTCCGACGGGCTGGTGGTCACGGTCCTCGGCGCGGGCGGCCACGGATCGGCGCCGCATTCGGCCAAGGACCCCGTCACTGCAGCGGCAGAAATGGTCACGGCCCTGCAGGTCATGGTCACCCGCCAGTTCAACATGTTCGATCCCGTGGTCCTCACCGTCGGGGTGCTGCACGCAGGGACCAAACGGAACGTCATCCCGGAAACCGCACGCATCGAAGCAACCATCCGGACCTTCTCCGAAGCGTCCAGGCAGAAGATGATGGAAGCAGTTCCCCGGTTGCTCAAAGGCATCGCCGCAGCACACGGATTGGAGGTGGACGTGGACTACCAAGAGGAGTACCCGCTCACCATCAACGACGAGGACGAAACGAATACCGCCGAGAAAGTCATTGCCGGCATGTTCGGAGACTCCCGCCTCACCCGGATGGCCACCCCGCTCAGCGGCTCCGAGGACTTCTCCCGCGTGCTGGCCGAGGTCCCCGGAACCTTTGTGGGACTCAGTGCCGTTGCCCCTGGCGCCGACCCGTCGACGTCGCCCTTCAACCACTCCCCTTACGCAACGTTCGACGACGGCGTCCTCACCGACGGTGCCGCGCTTTACGCCGAACTGGCCATGTCCCGCATCGCCGCGCTCGCCGCCAACTGACTCCCGGAGAACCAGATGACAACCACCGTTGGAACCCCTGCCGACGTCAAGGTCCACAGGTCACGCGTCCGCACCCTCGTGGGTACCGGCATCGGCAACGCCGTTGAATGGTACGACTGGGCTATTTACGCCACCTTCTCGCCCTTCATCGCGAGTGCGTTGTTCAGCGCAGCCGACCCCACCTCTGCCGTGCTGTCCACGCTGGCGATCTTCGCCGTCGGATTCGTAGCCCGGCCGTTCGGCGGGTTCGTGTTCGGCTGGATAGGCGACCGGATTGGACGCAAAACCTCAATGACTGTTGCCGTGGCCCTCGGCGCCATCGGCAGCTTGTTGATCGGCGTGGCCCCCACGTTCGAGTCCGTCGGCGCCTTCGCATCCGTGATGCTCCTGGTGGCCCGCCTCATCCAGGGCCTGGCCCACGGTGGCGAGCTGCCGTCGTCGCAAACGTATCTCTCGGAGATGGCGCCCAAGGAAAAGCGCGGCTTCTGGGCCACCCTTATTTACACCTCCGGCACGGCCGGAATCCTTGCAGGCACATTGCTCGGCGCCGTCCTGACCGCTGTGCTCAGCAAGGAAGACATGAGCGCGTGGGGTTGGCGCATTCCGTTCCTGATCGGTGGCGCCCTGGGCGTTTATGCCTTGTTCATGCGGGCCAAGATGAAGGAAACCGAGGCTTTCGAGGCCGAGTCGCCCAAGGAAAAGCGCGCGCCGATGTGGCCTCAGATCGTGAAGTACCGCAAGCAGGCCCTGCAGGTCATCGGGCTCACCGTGGGCCTGACGGTGGTGTACTACATCTGGGGCGTCGTGGCACCGAGCTACGCAGCGACGGCCCTGAAGATGGACCGCGGTGCTGCGTTGTGGGCCGGCGTGATCGCCAATGTGGTGTTCATTGCAGCCCTGCCGTTCTGGGGTCGCCTGTCTGACCGGATCGGCCGGAAGCCCGTCCTGATCATGTCCTCTGCCGGTGCCGCCCTGTTCCACTTCCCCATGACCTGGCTGCTGAAGGATTCTCCGTGGCAGCTGACCGTGTCCATGTCCGTGATGCTGTTCTTCATCGCCGGCAGCGCCGCGATCGTCCCCGCCGTCTACGCGGAGCTCTTCCCGACCCATATCCGGACCGTCGGCGTGGGCGTTCCCTACTCGATCTGCGTGGCCGTGTTCGGCGGCACAGCCCCTTACCTGCAGACGTGGCTGGGCACGATCGGCCAGGCGTACCTGTTCAACGTTTACGCGGTGATCCTCCTGCTGGTGGGTATCCTGTTCGCCTACTTGATCCCCGAAACCAAGGGCAAGGACCTGACCGTCTGACCCCTCCCAACTGAGTCGCAGCAGAGCACGTTTTGAACGTTCAAAACGCGCACTGCTGCGACTCAGTTGGGTTAGACGAAGCGGTTCCGGCCCGCCCTGTATCCGAAGAACGCCGCCAGCAAGCCGACCACCAGGAACAGGACCCCCGCCGCGGCGAAGCCACCCGTTGCTTGGTGGAGTTGGCCAACCATCAGCGTCCCCGTGGAACCCACCCCGTAGCCCACCCCCTGCATCATTCCGGAAAGGTGCGCGGCCGTGTGGGCGTCCCGGGTGCGAAGCATGATCATGGTCAGCGCCACGGCAGTCAGTGACCCTTGGCCGAGCCCGAGCAACCCCGTCCACACCCAGATCAACTCAGTGGGCCCAAAGATGCTCAGGGCGAAGCCGCCGCCCGTCATGAGCGCCACCGCCATGTTGATGACCCGTTGGTCCTTGAGCCGGGCAGCGAGCGCCGGGGCGAACAACGACCCCAGCATCTGCAGCACAATCGACACCGAGACGATCAGGCCCGCCGTGCCACCGTCCACACCGCGGGAACGCAGGATCGGCGCCAGCCACGCGAACACACTGAACGACATCATCGCCTGCAGCACCATGAACGCCGTCACCTGCCACGCCACCGCGGATCGCCACACATTTACCCCGCCCCTGAGGTGCTGGTGCCGTACGGGGTGCTGCCTGATGGCCTGCGGCAGGAAGAGCAAAAGTACGACGGCGGCCGGCACCGCCCAGAACCACAGCGCCGATGTCCAGTGGCCGGTTGCCGTAAAGACCGGATACGTGAATCCCGCGCCGAGTGCTGCGGAGGCACAGATCGCCGTGGTGTACAGGCCCCCCATCAAGCCGAGACGGTGCGGGAAATCCCTCTTCACCACGCCGGGAAGCAGCACGTTGCACAGCGCGATCGCTGCACCGCACGCCGCTGTTCCCACCAGCAAGGCGGGCAGGTGGCCTGCGCCGGGGAGCTCGGCTGGCCTCAGCAGGAGCCCTGCGGTGAGGACCGCCATCGCACCCAGCAGCACCCTCTCTGCTCCGAATCTTCTCGCCAGGACGGGCGCCGTAGGTGCGAAGACGCCGAGCAACGTCACCGGCACAGTGGTCAGCACAACAACAGACCAACCCGGCAGACCGGCGCCGGACGTTACCTCCGGCAGCACCGCGGAGAAGCTGGAGAAGACGGTCCTCAAGTTGAGGCCGATGAGGATCAGGCAGACCGCAAGATAAGCCAGCGCCCGCTTGCCTTTGAGCTGGGTGGGAGCCGGGGCCGGGTCTTCGTCGATCTCAGCGTCGACGGCGATCTCGGGCAAGGGGCGTTTCTCTTCGGACTTCTCTGTGCGCTTCTTGGTTCGGCTCTCTGCGGAGGCAGGCTTCTGGGAGGAGGTCACACGTCCTATTCTGTCAGGGCTGTTTACTGCTGCCCCTGCGGGACCGACTGTGACCCGGTTTTGGACGGCCAAGTATTCTGGAAGGGACATGAGTGAGACCCCAGATACCCCGCGCCCCATCACCCCCGGCAGCCAAGCTTCCTTTGGCACATACGGCGGCCGTCCGGTCAGCTTCGTGCGTCGAGGTACCCGCCTCCAGGGCCGCCGCCAGGCCGCCTGGGAAGAACATGCCGAACGCTGGGCTGTGCAGGTCCCCCGTCACGTGGCCAACACGTCCGTGCACCCCGACTACGTTTTTGACGCCGAGGCCGTGTTTGGACGCAAGGCTCCCCTGATCGTGGAGATCGGCTCCGGCTTGGGCGATGCAGTGGTTCATGCTGCCGAGCAGAACCCGGACAAGGACTTCCTTGCCGTTGAGGTCTACACCCCCGGCCTGGCCAACACCATCATCAAGATCAACAGCCGCGGGCTGACCAACGTGCGCGTGGTGGAAGCCAACGCACCCGAGGTGCTGGAGTCCATGCTGCCCGCGGGCTCAGTCAGTGAACTCTGGGTATTCTTCCCGGATCCCTGGCACAAGGCCCGGCACCACAAGCGCCGGCTCATCCAGCCGGCTTTCGCTTCCGTTGCGGCCAAGGCCCTCAAGAAGGGTGGATACTGGCGGATTGCCACCGACTGGTCCAACTACGCCATCCACGTCCGCGAAGTCCTTGCAGGTTCCACGGAGTTCGAGAACATGCACGAAGGCGAGCGCAGCGGCGAGGAGAGCCCGTTGACGCAAGTCTGGCAATCCGGCGTCGAATCCGTTGTTGGCGGCGCCCCCGTCAAGGAGGGCCGCGCACCCGTCAGCACCGAGCACACCGGCCCCAACCAGGGCGTGGATGAGGTGGGCGGCTGGGCTCCCCGTTTCGACGGCCGGATCCGCACCAGCTTCGAGAACAAAGCCCACGAGGCCGGGCGCATTATCTTCGACCTCACCTACCGCAAGATCTAGTCCACGGATTCCGGGGGAACCATGAGCTACCAACCACGACTCGAATACCACCAGCAGCCACCCCGATCGGGGACGCGGGGGTTGGGGGCAGGCATCACCAGCATCGTGGCTGCCGTGCTCTCGCCGGTGGCGGCCGTGGTCAGTGTTCCGCTGGGCATCGCTGCGGTGGCTTCTGCCATGAGCCGCTTCAACGAGGGCAACGACGCATGGTGGATCGGAGCTTTGGCCTTCGCCGCGTTGGCTGTTGCCTTGGCGATTGCGGCCGTGGTCTGCGGACTGATTGCCGTGTTCCGGGCAGGCCGCATGAACGCCGGGAGAATTACGGGCATTGTTGGGCTCTCCATCATGGCGGTCAACGTCTTCGGGGTGGCCTTCATGGTGATCCTGGTACTGGGATCCGGACAAACGGGCTGATATGCCGCAGGTACGCGCAGAACGGTTCATCCGCCTGGATCCGGAGACCACCTTCGCCCTCTCCCAGACCACAGGCGCATTCAGGCTCACATGGGACCCGTTCATCTCGGCACAATCGTTCGTTGACGGCGCCACGAAACCAGGCAAAGGGGTCCGCACCCGCACCGTCTCCCGGATGAAGCTGACCATGGTGACCGAGTACGTTTCCTACAATCCCCCACGAAACGTAGGAATGACCATGGTGGCCGGCCCCTGGTTCTTCGGCACTTTCGGAGGCGGGTGGCGGTTCACTCCGGAGCCCGGGGGCACCCGCGCGGTGTGGAAGTACACGTTCTCCTGCCGGCCCGGCTGGCTGGCGCCTATCGCCGAAAAAATCGGGACATGGGTGTTGGGCCGCGAAATCGAACGTCGGATCGAGGCCTTCGCCAAGGCATGCGAGGAACCCGCCCTCGTGGCCGAATTGCAGGCAGCATCACGGCACGGAGATTGACGCCACCGTCTTGTCCGAATCGTCCCTGAGCTCCACTCCCGCGATGCCGGTCAGCTGAACAGGAGTAGCGCCGGTGATCTTGATGCGTCCGCTGGGCGTCGCCGTCCATCCGCATGTGCGTTCCTCAGCACCGTCGCGCCCCTTGACCCACAGGTAGAGCGTCCCTTCCAGCGGCATGCTCCGCCCCTCAACAGCCAACTCCGTGCCCCAGGTCTTCTTGACCATGCCAACCGTCAACTGCAGGCCATCGCCCGACTGAACGGAATACGTGGCGTCGGGTTTCGGTGGCTGGTTCAGCAAAGGACCGGCCAGGAATCCCAAGGCCAGGCACGCGGCGGCGACAGCCCCAACAACGGCTGCCCACCGCCGTCGTGATTTCCGCCTGCGGGTGGAGAGATCAACCAGGAGCGACGGCGGGACAGCCTCCAACGGCTGGCTTCCGCCCGCAACGGTGAGGGCGACTGCATCAGCGGCGGGGACGGCATCGAGCAACGCGGGAAGGCTTTCGAGCTCCTCCAGCCCGCCGCGACAGTCCGCGCAAGCGGCGAGGTGGTCCTCGAACGCGCGTGCCTCATCCGGCTCAAGGCCACCCAGCAGGTAGGCGCCCAGCAACTGGTGGACGGAATCGGCGTTCATTTTTCCACCCCCATTTCGTCAAGAATCGTTCGGAGGGCTTTCACGGCATAAAAAGCCCGGGACTTAACAGTGCCCACGGGGATGTTCAGGTGCAGCGCCGCCTCGGTGACCGTGTACCGCTGGTAGTGCAGGGCCACCAGAACTTCACGGTGTTCGTGGCTGAGCCGCAAAAGCGCTTCCTCCATGAGCACACGGTTCAAGAGCTCGTCCACACGCTCGGTGGCAACGTGGTCCGGAAGTTCGTGCTCCTCGGACTCCGCGGGCCTGCGCTGGGCCTTCCGGTAGTTGTCGATGATCACGTTCCGCGCGGTCCTGAAAAGATAACTCCGCAGGCTTCCCGTGATGTGCGGGGCGTGCTGCCACACTTTCAGGATGGTTTCCTGCACAACGTCATCAGCCAAGTGCGCATCCGGGGTGCAACTGAGCACAAAGCGCTTCAGGGCCGTGCCGTGCTCGCGGTAGATCGCTGCCACCACGTCCTCGTCCAACGGCATAGCCACCTCCTTCGCTCCCACCCCGTACGACGCCTTTTCCAGGCACACGGTTCACCATGAACCATTCTTCCCCCGGCGGCGTCTTAGGGTTAGCGCCGGCCCACTCCGGCCGGCCCGTCAAGGGAGCCAGTGATGAAGAATAGATTCAGCTTTGGACTTGGTGCTGTGGTCCTCGCGGTGGCTTTGGGAGGATGCGCCGGCAGTCCAGGCACGTCCACGTCCCCTGCACCGCCGGCGTCGTCATCCGTGTCCGCTCCCAGCACAGCAGAGGCAGGCGTGGAGATGAAGGTGGCGTCCTCCAGCGCCGGCCAGATCGTGGTGGATGGCAAAGGAATGAGCCTCTACTTCTTCACGAAGGACGTCAAGGACTCCGGCAAGAGCGCCTGCGTGGATGCATGCCTTGCCGCCTGGCCCGTATTTACGACGACGGCGGACGCACCCAAGGTTGATGGCGTCACCGGCATTGTGGGAACCATCGCCACGCCGGACGGGAAGAAGCAGGTCACGCTGAACGGCATGCCCCTGTACTACTACGCGCAGGACAAGGCCCCCGGTGATGTGGCAGGCCAGGGTGTGAACAACGTCTGGTACCTGGTGAGCCCCGGCGGAGAGATGATCAAGGGCGCTGCTGGTTCGGGCTACTGAGTGGCCCCCTCGTCCGCTGCCGATCGCCGATCGCCGATCGCCGAGTTCGCCGGAAGCGTGCCGAACCGCTGCAACGTTCCTGCGCCCATGCACGTTTCCCACGAACCCGAGCGCCCATGCACGTTTCCCACGAACCCGAGCGACCATCCCTGCTGTTCGCGGGAAGCGTGCCGAACCGCTGCAAGCTTCCCGGCGCCAATGCACGTTTCCCACGAACCCGAGCGACCATCCCCTTACTTGCGCAAGCTGAGCGCCCGAAGGATTCGTTCTTTGAAGGTCCGCTCTTGGAACAAGTCCTTCCACTCGATCCGGATAAACCTCCAGCCGTCCTCCATGAGCGCCTTTTCGCGTCGCCTTTCTTCAAAGATGACCTCGTCGGTTGGTTTGTAGTCGAAGTACTTGGTTTTCCCGTCGAATTCCAAGGCCAGTTTTTCTTCCTCCCACGCGAAGTCCAAGCGGTGGCTTCCTACCCGGGTCTTCACACGGAATTGGGGTTCCGGTGGTTTGATGCGTAACCGCTGCATCAACTCCCGGCTCAGCGTCTCGCCTGCGGATTCGGACCGAGGATCGGCATTCTCAAGGGCCTTGCGAAAAATGCGGATCCCGCGCTTTCCCGCGGACGCTGCGCCCATTGAGGCGAGCACACTCCGATCTGCCCCAAGCCGCAGACCATGGTCCATAATGACCAACGCCTTCGGATAGCTGAGCATCCTGGCACAGTCGAACATTGTGCGCTCAAGCGACGTCACCCGCAGGCCTCTGACCGTCACGATCTCAGTCTCGGCCAGCGCTTCAGTATGACCCCGGACATCCTTGCCCCATCGACCCGAGGACGGTCGAACCGGGTGCAGGACGTGGACTTTTTGGTCCACACCCCACAAGAACAGGCCATGGAGTCGTGCCGCCGATAGATGGCTGTAGACCAAACCGCCCGTCGAAGTCGTCAGGGTTCCGTGAGCATGGGCCATGATCCGCGCAAGGGCCTGACTTCGTGGTCCCATCGAGTCCCACTTGCCGGCGCTCATGTAGCATCCGTACCGCATTCGACGCAGCTCGCCTGAATCCAAGAGGTGCTTGATGCTTCGGCTGTTGTAGCCCAGGCGAAGCAGCTCGTCCGTGCGCCACATGTAGCCTCGTTGAGGTGCGGCGGGGAGGGTCGACCGAGTGGTCACACTTGATGTTGGTTGCATCGCTTCAGCATCGCCGGGCCTCCAAGTCGGCAGTAGGCCTGGTCGTCGCTATGTGGAAAGTAGACGCCAACGGTGCGGATACCCCCGCAAACTCACAGCGTCTGGGCATCGTTCCCGCGAACCCGGCGGGATGCACCAAAGCTGCGGGGCTACCATCGGCATGTGAGTGCGACGTCGACGATAAAGGCCGCCAAGACCTGGCAAACCATGGTGGACTGCAATCAAGCCTTGCTCGTGCGGAAGTCCGGACACGATGTGGGTTGGTGGGCCGAAAGGGCACGCGCCCAAGGACTGAAGAACGACGCCGAGTTCCGCGGCACGCTTTACCTATCGCCCACATGCGGCTCCCGAGATCGCCGGAAGCCTGCCGCCGCACCCCAAGCTTCCATGCGAACCCACAGCGTTCCCGCGAACCCGGCGGCTGCGAGGGGACGTTCCCGCGAACCCGGCGGCTACGAGGGGACGTTCCCGCGAACCCGGCGGCTCAAGTTTGGGAGCCGCAGCGGGCTGACTAAGATTGGGCAGATAACCTCCTTCCGAAAGTAGTCGCCTGCATGCCATCCCACCCCGATGACAATTGGGAACTGGCCATACAAACACCTGCCATTAACGACCGCTCCCTCGCGGCGGGGCTGGCCTATGCCATGGGAAGCCGGGTCAACGGGATTACCTTCGACTCAGCCACCGGTCTCCTCCTCGGCAAAGTCCGGGGCAACGGAATGCAGCCCTACTCCACGTCGGCAAAGCTGGTGCGAAAACCGAGCGGCTGGAGCTGTACCGTGGGCATCTGCAGCTGCCCGGTCCGCAAGGATTGCAAACACGTCGCAGCCCTGCTCTTCACGGCGGAGGACCACCCCACCATTCGGGCCCAACTCCTTGCCCAGTCCCCCGGAATGCAGACGGCGAGCCCAAGCCAGATCACCAGCCGCCCGGCTTGGGAACTGGCCCTCAACAGGCTGATTTCCAAACCCGGAGCACCCGCCAACCCCGCCGGTATACAGCTCGCTTTGCAGTTCGAGGTGGAAGAACCAGCCGCGCACTTCTCCTACACAGGCCGCCGCGACCCCGCAAGGAGCGTTCGGCAGCTCAAGGCCCGCCCCATGATGATGGGTGCGAAGGGCAAATGGATCCGCGGCGACGTATCGTGGAACAACCTCAGCTACATCAGCTTCCGCCGCGAATTCAACGAAGCCCAGGTGGAGTGGCTGCAAACCTTCATGGCAGCCCACGGTTCCCCCAGCGGGCGGCACCAGCCCTCCGGCGCAATGTGGCTCAGTTTGAACGACTTCGCGGGCAAGAACCTCTGGTCACTCCTTGAAGAAGCCAAGAAAGCCGGAATTCCGCTCATCCACACCGCTGGTACTGAACCCGTTCACGTGGAGTCCCAACCCGCCGTCGTGGGTTTGAGCCTGGCCAGGACAGGATCGGAAGGTACCCCTGACGGAAAGCCCGACGGCGGCCTGCGGCTGTCGCCGTCAGTCACCGTGGACGGGGAAGCCGTTGATCCGGCCACTGTTGGCTTTGTGGGAAAGCCGGCCAACGGGATCTTCTATACGCAATCCGGCGCCGACACCTTGCCCGGGGCGCCGCAGCAGAAAAACCTGATCACCCTTGCCCCGCTTGAGGGGAGCCTCAGCGATGAATTGCTGGAGTTCGTGACCGAGGGTTCCACGTTGGAGATTCCGGCCGAGGACGAGGGCCGCTTCCTCACGTCCTTCTACCCGAAGCTCCGGCAGTCCACGCCTGTCCAAGCAGCCGACGAATCAGTGGAGCTGCCCACGCTTGCCGTGCCGACGTTGTCCCTGCTGGCCAACTACGGCAACGACCACAAGGTCCGGCTCCACTGGGAGTGGCACTACACGTCGGGAACCTTGGTGACGGCCCAGCCCCTCTGGCGGCACCCGGACGATCGCGGCTACCGGGACGACGCGGCGGAGGCACGCATCCTCGAGTCGCTGGGGCATCCGTGGGAGATCGTTCCTGCCCTCGCGGAATCCTCAACAGGTGGTTGGGGTGCGCCCCGGCTCACTGCAACCGCTGAACTGAGTGGCCTGGACACCCTGGCGTTCACCGAAGAGGTGCTGCCGGCACTCAGGCAACTGCCCGACGTCGTGGTGGAAACCTCCGGTGACATTGCCGATTACCGGGAGGCCGAAGAAGCGCCCGTCGTGTCGATCTCCACCAAGGAGACCGCGAGCGGAGACTGGTTCGACCTCGGAATCGTCATCACGCTCGAGGGTGAACCGGTATCCTTCGCCGCCGTTTTCTCGGCGCTCGCTGCCGGACAGACCCGCATGCTGCTGCCCAGCGGCGCACATTTTTCCCTCGATCTGCCCGAGCTCCACCAGCTCCGCGAGCTCATCGACGAGGCCCGTTCGTTGCAGGACAACCCGGACAACAAAGACGGAACGCTGCAGATCAGCCGCTTCCAGGTAGGGCTGTGGGACGAACTCGCACAGCTTGGGATCGTGGACGAGCAAGCGGCGGCGTGGCGTGAGTCCGTTGGTGGGTTGCTCGACGACGGCGTCACCGGACTGCCGCTGCCGGCCGGCCTTAACGCTGAGCTGCGTCCGTATCAGCTGGAAGGGTTCAACTGGCTGAGCTTCCTTTACAAGCACAGCCTGGGCGGCGTCCTCGCCGATGACATGGGCCTCGGCAAAACCGTCCAGGCGCTGGCGCTGATCTGCGCGGCGCAGGAACTGGCTGCTTCCGAAGGCAGGGACAGGGCCCCGTTCCTGGTGGTCGCGCCAACGAGCGTCGTCAGCAACTGGGCTTTGGAAGCTCAGAGGTTCGCGCCCGGCCTGACGGTTCGGACGGTTTCGGAAACCTTTGCCAAGAGTGGCCTGTTGCCGTCGGAAGCTTTGGCGGGTGCCGACGTCGTTATTACCTCCTATGCGCTGTTCCGCATCGATTACGAGGCCTACGCATACTTCCAATGGGCCGGGCTCATGTTGGACGAGGCCCAATTCGTGAAGAACCACCAGTCCAAGGCCTATCAGTGCGCCCGCAAGCTGCCTGCGCGCTTTAAGCTGGCCATCACGGGCACCCCGTTGGAGAACAACCTGATGGAGTTTTGGGCTCTGACGTCGATCGTTGCGCCGGGGTTGTTCCCCAGCCCCAAGAGGTTCGCTGAGAACTACCAGAAGCCGGTGGAGAAGAACGGCGACTCGGCGCAACTGGGTAAGCTCCGGCGTCGGGTCCGTCCGCTCATGATGCGGCGCACCAAAGAGCAGGTTATCCAGGACCTTCCGCCAAAGCAGGAGCAGGTGCTGGAGGTGGTGCTCAACCCGCGCCACCAAAAGGTCTACCAAACCCATTTGCAGCGTGAGCGGCAGAAGATCCTCGGGTTGATCGACGATGTAAACAAGAACCGCTTCACGATCTTCCAGTCGCTGACGTTGCTTCGGCAGCTCAGCTTGGACGCTTCACTGGTGGACTCCTCCATGTCCGCTGTGCGTTCGTCCAAGCTTGATGTCCTGTTCGAACAGCTTGAGGACATCATCTCCGAGGGCCACAGGACACTGATCTTCAGCCAGTTCACCGGGTTCCTGGGCAAGGTTCGGGAACGCATGGACGCCGAAGGCATTGAGTACTGCTACCTCGACGGCAGCACCCGCAACCGCGGGGACGTTGTGAGCGAGTTCAAGAACGGTACCGCTCCGGTCTTCCTGATTTCGCTGAAGGCCGGCGGATTCGGCCTCAACCTGACCGAGGCGGACTACGTTTTCCTTCTCGATCCGTGGTGGAATCCGGCATCCGAAGCCCAGGCCGTGGACCGCACGCACCGGATCGGCCAAGCCAGGAACGTCATGGTCTACCGACTGGTGGCCAAGGACACCATCGAGGAAAAGGTCATGGCGTTGAAGGCGAAGAAGTCGCAACTTTTCGCGGACGTGATGGAAGGTGACGCCTTGGCCGGCAGCTCGTTGACGGCGGAGGACCTGGCGGCGCTGTTCGCGGAATAACTCCCAACTGACTGGCATTAGCGGTTGTTCCCAGCCCTTTTGGCAACCACTACTGCCAGTCAGATCTCGGGACGCGCTACCTTGCGAACCGCGATGATCTCAACGTTTTGCTCGGCATTGAAGAACCGTTTTCCGACGCCATCGAGGTAGACCCACACACCACTGCCATCCGACATGCCATCCAAAATGAGCCCGCCCAAAGTGTCTCCTTCCGGCAGCGTCACTTCAACCTCATCGCAGGGCAGGAGGTACTCCCACCCTTTTGTAGAGCGAGCCGGTAGAGCGTTCGGATCCATCGTGATGAAGACAGTGTTTCTTTTCTTGGTCAACAGGTCCCCCTTTTTCGCCTACTTTGCAGTGGCGGGCAGGGGGGAAACGTGACGGTCAGTCGTCCAGGCGCACTCCGCGCAGCAGGAGCATCGTCCCTCCAACCGCGACGGCCGATGCCAGGAACACTCCGGAGGCGCCCAAGCCCACAGCCACCACTCCGATGGCACTTGGCACGACAACTTGGCCCACCCTGTTCCCCGCCAGCCGCAGGGCCAGTGCCCTACCGCGTTGCCCTTCCGGAGCCTGCGCGGACAGCCAGGACATGGTGAGCGGCTGGCCGATTCCCAGTCCCAAGCCTAGGAACGCCATGACCACAAAGAGCAACCACTCCTGCATGGGGATCGCCGCCACGGCCAAAGCGACCGTCGAATCGGCGAGACTCAGAACAAGGAGTTTCAGTCGCCCGAGCCTGCGGGACACCCGTCCCAGGCCGAGCCTCGAAACCATGGAAAAGACCGCCCGGACGGTGAGCATCAGGCCCACTGTGGCCGCGGTGAGTCCGCGCTCAGCACCCAGTGCGGGGAGGTAGACCACGGTCAGGTCGACGACGGCCAGCACCGTTGCGCTGGTGGCCAGCGCCCGCGCCACGCCTGGCACGCGCAACAGGGAGAAGGCGCTTCCGCGGGGAGCTCCGCCGCTGCTTGTGGCCCGCTTTCCACCACTGACCCGTGATGAGACCAGGAACGTCGTCCCGAACAGCACGAGCCCCATGCCGGCGGCCAAGAGGAAGATCGAGTGGGTGTCGGGCCGCACTGATTGACCTCCGACCAACGAGATCGCCAATGGCCCCAAGGCCTGGCCCAACGACGCTGCGAAGGTCAGGTAACCGAAAGCAGAGTCAAGGCGGGACGAGGCAGCGTTGTTCGCCACCACGGCTTGCTGCCCCACCACGCACGCAAGCTGGCCGGCACCCAGGAGCGCTGTTCCCGCGATCAGCGCGGCCACGGACGACCCCCACAGCAGCAGGAACACCGAGCAGGAAAGCACGACGGCGGAGCCCGCGGCCATCAGCCGACGCTCGCCAAGGCGGTCCACCAGGTTTCCGATGGGGAGGGCCAGCAACAACGGAAAGACCGCGTAACTGGCGGCCAGCACACCGAGCGCGAAGGCGGGAACGTCGAGTTCCAGGGCCCGGTATGTTGCAGCCGGCCTCACCAGGAAAGTGATGGCCTGAATCAGCGCCGAGTGAAGGAGGAGAGCAGTTGACGAGCGCCGCCCCAGTTCGCCGATCATTCGGCGTCGAGTCCCTTGTCTGCGATGACGCGCAGAGTCTCGTCGCGGGCTCCAATGACGTGATCGAAGGCTATCTTCGCCGCACGCTCCGGGTCCTTGGCCGCCAAGGCTTCCACCAGTGCCCGGTGGTCCGCTAAGGCTTCCTCCCGACGTTCCGGTGAGTTGTTGGTGAAGTACCGGTACCGCTCAACGTGGCTGGCAATCTGCTCGTGGAATCGAAGTGCCCAGGAGTTGCCGGCGATGTCTGCGATGGTGGCATGGAGGGTCACTCCATGCCTCATGGCCTCGTCCGCGAATCCGACCATGGCTGCGTTTCGGTCCAGGATTCCCCGTAGTTTTTCGATGTGTTCGGTGGTGGCCTTGGCGCAGGCTTCGCGGGCCATCAATGACTCAAGGGCGGCCCTGACGTCATACAGCTCGGAGACTGCCTTCGCATCAAGCAGCGGAACCAGGACGCCGCCAGTTGGCTGTTGCTCAAGAAGGCTCTCCGAAATGAGTCTCCTGATCGCTTCTCTCAGTGGGGTCCGGCTGACCTGCAGTGCTGCAGCCATCGCTGGCTCGAAGATACGGGTCCCGGGCTTCAACTCCAGATCGAGGATCTGCCTCTTGAGCTCGGTGTAGACGAGGTTCGCCCCGGTGTTCCGAAGCCGTGATTCTGCCATGCTGCCGCCAAAGTAGGGGTGAAGTGTACTTGTATACATATATACAGCCTGCGGGCATGTGAGGCCAAAAACGAAGCGACGCCTAATTCACATGCTAAAAATACGAATGAACAAGCACCTCAGCCCCGCACCCAACGGTACGGAGTGGTGGTCGAGACTTTCAGTAAACCCGAACGCTCCAGGATCGGACGTGAGAACTCCGTCGAGTCGCTGTTGATGAGCGTCTTTCCACAGGCAAGGGCCGACTGTGCACGTCGCGCAGTGATAGCCCGGTAGATCCCTCGGCCTCGCCACTCCGGGAGGGTGGCTCCGCCCCAGATTCCGGCAAAGTCCGTGCCGGGAACGGGCTCCAGCCGGCCAGCGCTGATCATCCGGCCTTCGGCTTCAGCGACCCACAGCTCGATGCTGTCGTCCAAGGAAAGGCGGTGCAGCAGTTCGTCGGCTCGTTCCTTCGACACCGGTCCCTCGAAAACTCCATCCTGCATGGCGCTCATGGCCCGAACGTCAGGTTCCTCAACTACGCGACGCAGCGTCACGCCGTCGGGCACTGGCACCTCCGCACTGAGCGCCCGAGCCTCCCCGATCATGATCGATTCGGGCTCGTCAGCCGCAAAACCGTTGGCGAGCAGGGCGTCATGCAGTCCCGGGGCATGATCGTGGCCCCTGGATTTCCACTCAACGTTGGTGATGTGAGGCTGCCTCCTGAAGAAGTTGAGTGCCTCGGCGACTAAGGCTTGGATGCCTTCGTGATCCGCCCCGCCCAGATCACGGTACGTAATGAAGCCGCGGCCACCCACGAAAGTAGCGAGTACAAGGGGGCCGTGTCCATGGACAGTGAGCGCCCCCGGTATCTCCGCATCCGTGCGGAGCTGGGCGTCGTAGGCTTCGAGGAAACGTGCTGCTGCCTGGCTCATCGGGAAAGCCTACCCACAAAAAACGCTCTCTCACTTATGGCCCCGATTCGGCGTTTACTCTGTCATCGAGTGAGAGAGGAAACGCGAAAAGGGGCCGTTATGTGAGAGAGCGTTCGGAAGGGGTGCCGGCTACTGGGCGCCGCGGCAGAGTTCGCCGTACTTGGTGCCGGCTTCCTGGTAGGCGGTGGTCAGCTCGCCGAGCTTGGCTTCATCGGGATCGGACTTGGCCTGCTCATCGAGGAAATCCAGGATGGAGGTCACCACGGGCTTCATCTCGTCGGAAGCCACACCCTGGATGGGACGGATGGCGTTGGCCACGCGGTTGGTTGCCGTCTTGTTCGACTCCTGGGTGAGCCCGGAAGCGGCAGCGGCCATCCTGTCGCAGGTCTGCGCGGTGGTCAGCTGCGGTGCTGAGCAGGCGGAGGCCGAGGCAAGCAGCCCGGCAGCGATCAGGACAGTGGTGAGTTTCTTCATGATTCCCTCAATGGTCGACGTCCCTTCGATTGTAATCAGAGCCCCGCAATGCCTGCGCATCGGGACAACTTAGAGACCTGACCGGTGCTGCCCTAGGCTGGGTGGCATGGCGATCATTCACAAGGCAACCCTGTCCCCCAGCAAGCTCGAGCTCATCGCTGACTACCTGCCGAAGCAGCCGTGGTTCATCCAGGAGGGCGAACCGGAGCTGGTGGGCGCCTACCGCTTTGACGATCCCGCCGGTGAAGTCGGAATCGAAACCCACGTCGTCTCAGCCGGCGACCGTCTTTACCAGGTTCCCCTCAGCTACCGCGGCTACGAGCTGGCTGGTGCGAACGACTGGCTGATCGGCACCATGGACCACTCCGTCCTTGGGAAGCGCTGGGTTTACGACGCCTGCGCCGACCCCGTCTACATCAAGGCGCTGGCCACTGCCATCCTCACCGGGCAGAAAGAGGCCGAACAGTTCGTGGACGGCGAGTCCCAGCCCCGCCCGAGCACAGTTTCGGTGCAAGGAACGGGAATGCTCGACGGCGGCCTGCCCGCCTTGAGCGCTTCGGCGCCGGTATCGGGAAGCGGTGTGACCATCATTGACGCGGGAAGCCTCCGCCTGAAAGTAAACCGCGTCGTGGAAGTCGCCGTCGACGCCGCTGTCAATACTGCCGCGGCACCTGAACTGCACACCGAACTGGCCCTCACAGGAACCTGGGAAGGGCTTGAAAACCCGGTCGAGTTGGCTTCGGTAATCCGCGACTAAGCTGCGCGGGTGGAGTCACCTGTTCGTGGAGGAGTTGGCGGCGTAGGCTGGCCGTCGAAGCACATCCCTCTCCCAGGAGTCCTCATGCACAAGCCGCAGACCGTCATTTCCGCAGCCCAGGAACTCGCAGGCGAGTGGGTCAGGCACGCCGCTGACGGGAGGGCCTCACAGTCAGATGCAGTGGTGGGCTGGGCCCTCTCCCGCATCAACCACGCCGACGTGCCGTCCGTTGTGCAGGGAGTGATGATGACGCTCACCGGCAACCGCAGGACAGCGCGGAAAGCCCGCCGTGCAGCGGACAAGGCGGTCAAACGGGCCACTCAGGTCCTTGCTGACCGTCGCAGGGGGTCAGCGGGAAGGACTCCTTCGCGCCGAGGTTTGTGGTTGACGTTCATTGCCGCAGCAGGTCTTTCCGCGGGTGCCGTTTTCCTCTGGCGGACGCTGCTCCCTCAAGGAGAACCCACGCCCGTTTCCGCTTCGGAGACGGCGGCCAACCACGCGGCTTCGTCCCAAGAGGGCACGAGCTAGTCCGGCCAGAGCCGCTTGGGGCCGGTTTGACCGTTCCGGTCCCCACCGTCATCCCGGCGGAGGCGGCGACGAAATACCAGCCTGCTCAACAGCACATAGGCCCCCGCACCCGCAACGAGGAATCCCGCGACACCCACGATCAGGATCTGCGTGGCGATCCCGGTGATGATCAAGGCGAATCCGGCAAGGACACCCAGTACACCCATGACCGTCCTGGCCGCCGTCCCCCGCAGGCGGCCTGACTTCAGCTGCAGGTCCAAGTCGGGGTCCGACGCGGCCAGGCCCCGTTCGAGTTCTTCCAAACTCCTGCGTTCTTCATCCGACAACGACATCGGAATCTACCTCACCTACGGCTCCCGTCTCTAACGCTGGAGCCCTCTTGCCGGGCGCGGGCACTGCTTGCCGTACCTTGCCTTCATTATCTGCCGAATCCGGGGTACTAGCCACTGGGCAGGTCCAGGCTGAAGCTCCTGCAGTGCATGACCGGAGCTGACTGTGGCACCCTGAAGGGGTAGTTCCCAGCACGCGTACGGACAACCAACTGGAAGGCACTTCTTCCCATGGCACGACGAACTGCAAGAATCCGTAACAACACTGCACAAGCAACACGACCCAAACGTGGGCGGGCTGCATGGCTGATCCTCACGGCCCTCGTTGCCGGTGTGGCAGGGGGCATCTTTGCACGGCGGGTGGCTGTCCCTGCCGGCAACAGCCAACCGGGCAAACGGGCGGCGACGGAACCGGTGGACACCAACACGCCGGACGTGCTGCTCCCACAGACTGAACCGGTAGAGATCTCGACCCGGATGCGCCCTGGCGAGTGGACCGAGGAATCCTTGCAGGCCCACATCGAGGATTACCGCCGACAGATCCGGAACATGGGCGCCACGGACGCAGAAATCGTGACCAACGTCGAGCGGACGGAGGAAGGCGCGGCCCGGGTAGTTGTCAGCTGGAACCGAACGGGCCTCTGAGGCAACCGGCTGGCAGCACCTGGTCCGCCCAAGACAGCCCGTCACATCAGCGCCATGCAGGCGCATACTGTCGGTATGACCGATCGTGAAGATTTCCTGGCCTGGGTGACGTCCGATCTTCGGCACGCCGAACAGGCCCTGCATAACGGCGATCCAGAACCCCGTAGGGCCGTCTGGTCGCGCAAAGAACCAGTGAGCGTGATGGGTGCCTGGCGGAATGCCTTGGGACAGCTTGCCCTGCACGACCTCTTCACACATTTGGGCGAGAGCTTCTCAGACTGTGTGTCCTACGAGTTTGAGCTCCAGAGCTACGACGTCGTGGGCGATATGGCCTATACCGTCGGACTGGAACACACCTCGACCTCCATTAACGGCGAAGCCCGCAGCTATGTGCTGCGGGCTACACAGGTGTACCGGCGCGAGGACGGACAGTGGAAGGTGGCGCATCGGCACGCGGATACCGTGGGCGGCTAAGTGTGCTGACAGCCGAAGCTGGCTACTCAGCACTCACCGCTGCTTATCCCCCGGTCGCGGCCGCCACACCACCACTGCCTGCGAACGGGGACGGGGTCGCTGCCCGCGGGCCAAGGAGACGACGTCGCCCGCGGCTCCTGCGGCGAAGATCCGGGCCTCCAGGGGGCTGCGTCGGCGCGAGAGCTCTTCCGTCAGTTCGGCAACCTTGAACTGCAGCGCAGCCACCTGGTTCTCGAGCTCCATGATGCGCTTGATGCCTTCCAAGGAGACACCCGACTGCGAAAGTCGCTGGACTTCGCGGAGCTTGTCGACGTCCTTTTGCGAGTAACGCCGGGACTTGCCCGGGGCACGGCTGGGCGAGACGATGCCCAGGCGGTCGTACTGGCGCAACGTCTGCGGATGCATGTCGGCAAGCTCCGCGGCGACGGAGATGACAAAGATCGGCTTGTTGACGTCGATTGCCATGACCGCCTCCTTACAACCGGGCCTTCGAGGCCAGGTCCCGCCGCGGGTTCGCATCAGAGGTGGCGGCAGCAAACGCCTTCACAGCCTCCTCCGCTTCCTTGCTCAGGTTCTGCGGAACGGCGACGTCGATGGTCACCAGCAAATCGCCGGTCACCTTGGACGTCTTTACACCGCGGCCCTTCACCCGAAGGGTGCGGCCGGAGGGTGTGCCCGCCGGGACGCGCAACTTGACGGTGTCGCCGTCGAGCGTTGGAACCTCAATGGTGGCGCCCAGCGCCGCTTCCGCGAAGGTGACAGGCACATGGATGCGGATGTTGTCGCCGTCGCGCTGGAAAAAGTCGTGAGGCTTCACGTTGACCGTGATGATGAGGTCACCGTTGCCAGCCGGGCCTACGTTGCCCTTGCCGCGCTGGCGGACCTTCTGGCCGTCCTTGATGCCGGCGGGAATCTTGACGTCGATGACGTTGCCGTTGCTCTCACGCAGGCTGACCGTGGTGCCCTTGATGGAACCGGCAAAGGAGATGGACGTCGTTGCAGTGCGGTCAGATCCCTTTTGCGGTGCGCGCTGGAATCCGGCAGGACCCCCACCGAAACCGCCACCGAACAGGTCGGCGAACTCCGGCGGAATACCGCCCGCTCCGGGAGATTGCCGTGCGCCGCCGCCGAACAGGCCACCGAACAGGTCCTCGAACCCGCCGTTGGCACCGGCACCCCCGCGCCCGGCACCGGGAGCAAAGCGCGCCCCGCCACCCATGGCGCGGATGGCGTCATACTGCTGCCGGTCCTCAGGACTCGACAGCACCGAGTAAGCCTCGGAGATGTCCTTGAACCGCTTTTCCGCGGCAGCATCCCCGGCGTTGGTATCCGGGTGGTACTGCCGGGCAAGCTTGCGGTAAGCCTTCTTGATATCGGCGTCGGAGGCGTCCTTGGCGATACCAAGGATCGCGTAGAAATCCTTTTCAACCCAGTCCTGGCTGGCCAAGAGCGTTTCCTTTCGTTGGTAACGAGATGGCAGTTCATGCCAATGTTCATCTCAAACACTGTCACGAACTGCCATCTCGATGAGTTGTTACGCGGGTACGGCCACAATCACTTGGGCTGCACGCAGGACACGCTCGCCGGAGCGGTATCCGGTGCGCAGCACCTGGCTGACCGTGTCCACTTCGATGTCCTCGCCGGGCTGCTGGATGAGGGCTTCGTGGATGGTGGGGTCGAATTCGACGCCCGTTTCCGCGATGCGTTCCAGTCCGTACGTCTTCAGCGCATTCTCCAGCTTGGTGGCGATGGCGGCGAAGGGGCCGTCTTCGAGGTCACCGTGCTGGCGGGCGGCGTCGACGTCGTCCAGCACCGGCAGGAGCGAGTTGAGGACGCCGATGACGGCCATCTCTCCTGCTACGGCGCGGTCGCGTTCAACGCGCTTGCGGTAGTTGACGTACTCAGCCTGCAGGCGGAGGAGGTCGTTGCGGAGTTCCGCTGCCTGGGCCTCGGCTGCAGCACCGGGGGCTACCGACTCTTCGGCCGGAACCTCAACCCCGTTGAGGATTTCCTCGGCCTGGGAGAGGGCGTCGCCGTCAGTGGGCGCTGCCTTCGCTTCGCCTTCAGGGTGGCGGGCCGCCCCTGTCTCCGGGTCAACCTTGCGGTTGTCCCGGATGACAGGTTTACGCTGCTCGTTGCCTTCAGAGTGCTCTGCTTCGTTGCCGTGATGGGGCATGGCTACTTCTTCGCTTCGTCTTCGTCGATGATTTCGGCATCAACGATGTCTTCATCGGCCGAACCGGAACCTGCCGGGGCACCCTCTGCGCCTGCACCCGGAGCATCAGCTGCAGCTGCCTGCGAGTAGATGGCTTCGCCGAGCTTGGTCTGGGATGCCTGGAGCTTCTCGAACGCGGTCTTGACGGCGGCGTCGTCGGTGCCTTCCAGCGCGGACTTGAGGGAGTCGACGTCGGCCTTCACCTCGGTCTTGACCTCCTCAGGCAGCTTGTCCTCGTTCTCGGAGAGCAGCTTCTCCACCGAGTAGGCGAGCTGTTCAGCGGAGTTGCGGGTATCCGTGGCTTCGCGGCGTGCCTTGTCCTCGGCTGCGTGCTCCTCGGCTTCACGGACCATACGGTCGATGTCTTCCTTGGAAAGAGCCGTGCCACCGGTGATGGTCATGGACTGTTCCTTGCCGGTGCCCTTGTCCTTGGCGGAGACGTGAACGATGCCGTTGGCGTCGATGTCGAAGGTGACCTCAACCTGGGGAACGCCACGGGGTGCCGGAGCGATGCCCGTCAGCTCGAACGTGCCCAGCGGCTTGTTGTCCCGGGTGAATTCACGCTCGCCCTGGAAGACCTGAATGGCTACGGACGGCTGGTTGTCGTCCGCGGTGGTGAAGGTCTCCGAACGCTTGGTGGGGATTGCGGTGTTGCGCTCGATCAGGTGGGTCATCACGCCACCCTTGGTTTCGATGCCGAGGGACAGCGGGGTGACGTCGATGAGGAGGACGTCCTTGCGCTCGCCCTTCAAGACACCGGCCTGGAGTGCGGCACCAACGGCCACGACCTCATCCGGGTTGACGCCCTTGTTGGGTTCCTTGCCACCGGCGAGTTCCTTGACGAGCTCGGAGACGGCAGGCATACGGGTGGAACCACCGACGAGGACGATGTGGTCGATGTCGGAAACCTTGATGCCGGCTTCAGCGATGACGTCGTGGAACGGCTTCTTGGTGCGGTCCAGCAGGTCCTTGGTGAGGTCCTGGAACTTGGCACGGGTCAGCTGCTCGTCCAGGTGGACCGGGCCGTCGGGGGTGACGGACAGGTACTGGAGGGAGATGTTGGTGCTGGTGGAGGAGGACAGTTCCTTCTTGGCCTGCTCTGCAGCTTCGCGGAGACGCTGGAGGGCAATCTTGTCCTTGGAGAGGTCGATGCCCTTGACCTTGAGCTGGCCCAGGAGCCACTCGACGACGCGGTTGTCCCAGTCGTCGCCACCGAGGCGGTTGTCACCTGCGGTTGCGCGGACCTGGATGGTGGAGAAGTTGTCTTCGTCCTTACCAACCTCGAGGAGGGAAACGTCGAACGTACCGCCACCGAGGTCGAAGACGAGGATGAGTTCGTCTTCCTTGCCCTTGTCCAGGCCGTAAGCCAAAGCAGCCGCAGTGGGCTCGTTGACGATGCGGAGGACGTTGAGGCCCGCGATTTCGCCGGCTTCCTTGGTGGACTGGCGCTCGGCGTCGTTGAAGTATGCCGGAACGGTGATCACAGCATCGGTGACCTTTTCGCCCAGGTAGCTTTCGGCGTCGTTCTTGAGCTTCATGAGGATACGCGCGGAGATTTCCTGCGGCGTGTACTTCTTGTCATCGATCGCCTTGGTCCAGTCGGTGCCCATGTGGCGCTTGACCGAAGCAATGGTGCGGTCAATGTTGTTGACGGCTTGGCGCTTGGCGATCTCGCCAACCAGGACCTCGCCGGACTTGGAGAACGCGACGACGGACGGCGTGGTGCGGCCGCCTTCAGCGTTGGCGATGACCGTGGGCTCGCCGCCTTCAAGGACAGAAACCACGGAGTTGGTGGTTCCGAGGTCGATACCTACTGCACGTGACATATCTTGTTTCCTTTCAATGGCCGATGTTGATGATCGCGCCCGGCAGCATCCTCCGCGGCAGCGGTTGTGTTGTTCGGGGAACCACTCAACAATCGGCTAGTTGAGCGTTCTGCACTCAACTGTACTCAGCCTCGGAACGATGTCAATCCAAAGTTGAGCCAACCACGCTCAACTTTGACCCGCGACCCGCGAAAAACCGCGAAATAACGTGGGCTTCAGGCCTCATTTCGCCCAGCGTGAACTGCCGATGGGCTGCCGCGGGAACCCTCCGGAGGCTCCGGCTTGTACACCCACGCCACCAGCACCACGGAGATGATCATGAGCAGGAACCACGCGAGCAGCTTGTCGATGGACACCGCCTGCCACCCGTCCAGCTGATTCGGGTACAGCCAGGCCCGGGACCAGGTGCCGATGTTCTCGGCGACCCAAATAAACAGGGCCACCAGCAGGAACGCGAGCAGGATGGGCATCCGGAACCGCTTCCGGAACACCCGGAAGTGCATCACGCACCGGCCGTAGACAAGTACGACGGCGGCCAGCAGCACCCAGCGGAAGTCCACGATGTAGTGGTGCGAAAAGAAATTGACGTAGATGCCCGCAGCCACGAGCGCCGTGATCCAACGGCGCGGGTAGCGGTCGAAGCGCAGATCGAACAACCGGAACACGCGCACCATGTAGGACCCGACTGCTGCGTACATGAAGCCGCTGAACAACGGCACGGCGCCGATCCTGAGCACCCCGTCAGCTTCATAAGCCCAGGAGCCCACGTCCGTCTTGAACAGTTCCATGACTGTACCCACCACGTGGAAAAGCACGATCACCCGAAGCTCGCGCAGCGTTTCCAAACGGAAAACGACCATCAGCACTTGAATGGCAGTTGCCGAAAGGGTCAGGAAGTCATTGCTCGCCAGGCCTGCACCGGAGGGATACCAGAGGCGGACCGCAATGATGACGGCCAGCAGCAGGGCGCCAAAGACGCACGCCCACGCCTGCTTGAGGCCGAACACCACAAACTCCGTCAGCCGCGCTTTCCAGGCGCCCCCTGCCCCGCCGCGGGAAGCCACCCGGTCCAGGTAGCGGTGGGCGAGGCGATCGATGGACTCTTCCACCGACGTCGAATTACGCATTCCGGGCCCTGCCCCGCAACCGGGCGGGCGCGGGTTGCAGCTTGCCCAAGCAGTAGTTTTTTGGCCAGTGCCGGATCCGGCGGGGCAGCCTGGGGTACACCTGCCCCACCAATCGCATGGTCCGCTGGAACCGCCGGGCGTTGGCCGGACCCCATTCAAGGCCGAACCCTTCGCGCACGTGCTCCGGCAACATCCCCACGGTCAACAGCCGGGCCAACGGCATCAGGGGACGCATGAGCACGGGCCCGCGGGAGGGGTACAGCAAGTCGCGGGCAATCTTGCGGGCCTCGTCATCGGGCTGCAGGGCAGCAACCTGCCGGTTCCAGTATTCGGCAAAGGCGTCACGATCCGCCGGCCACATCTCCGGCGGCAACTGCAAAGCCGTCCCGAGCCGGGCATAGTCCCTGTACATGCGGTCAGCCGTGTGCTCATCGAGCGAACCCAGAACATGTTGGTAGACAGTGACTGCGGTGTTGTAGAGCGTGGCCACCACCCACAATTGGGACGAGGCGTCGAAGGCGTTGTAACCGGCGGAAGTACCGTCAGGCTGCTTCCGCACCGGTGCGTGTGCGCGGTTGACGGCGCGGCGCACGGCCTCAACCTGGCTGTCGGTGCCGTAGACGATCGCGTAAACGTAGGTCAGCGTTGCCACGAGCCGGTCCTGCGGCCGGTCAACAAAATTGCTGTGCGCTGCCACGCCATGGCCGATGCGCGGGTCCGCTATCTGAAGCAGGATGGCACGGCCGGCCCCCGCGAGGAGTACACCCTCGGCTCCAATGTCAGCCAAACCATGAGCCATCCGAATACTCTACTTCCGCTCCCTACAGCCCGGCGACTGCCTGCAGCACTGCGAGCTGATGATCGAACAGTTCGTCCCGCGCGCTAAAGGTATCTGCCCCGTACTGACCGAACACCTCAAAGCTCACTGCCCCGAACAGCGAGGTCCACACCAGCACGCCCTTGGCCAGCGACGCGTCGGGCGCAGCCAGCCCCATGTCCGTACGGATACCGGCCAGGTCTGCGGCCAGCTTGGGAGGCATGACGACGGCGGGAGCCACCTCCGCGTTCAGCGCACCCGCGCGGTAGGCGGCGTCGAAAATTCCCACCAGGGTGACGATGACACGGGTGCCGGGGCCGGTGGTGCGCTCCCCCGGAGCCTGGTAGCCGGGCACGGGACTGCCGAAGAGCAGCGCGTAGCTGGCGGGTTCCCGGAGCGCCCATGCCCGGACGGCATTGCCCAACGCCCGGAATTGCGCGGCGAAGTCATCACCCGGGACGGCTCGGACAGCCGTATCCACCTCGTCACCGAGCTCGTTATAGGCATCGATCAGCAGCAGGGTCAAAAGCTCGTCCCGGCTTTCGACATATCTGTACACCGCCGAAGAAACCACGCCGAGATCGCGGGCAACCGCCCTGAGGGACAGTGCTGCGGCCCCGTGGATCGCGAGGTGCCGCCGACCCAGTTGAACAATGTCCGCAATGGTCCGGGCGCGGGCACGCTCCCGCGGGGTGGGCTGCTTGGATTTGTCGGACATGGGAATAGCTTGCCACAAACAAGAGCGGAGATAGCAAAAGAGAGCACTGCTCTTGACAATTGCGGACCACTGCCCGAACCTTGATTGAGAGAGCAGTGCTCTCGAAATAGTCACTACAAGAAAAGAGGCACCGTGTACGTCGTTACAGGAGCAGGACCCGTCGGCTCGGCCATCGCAGAGCAACTGGCAGACCAAGGCCATGAAGTCCGCGTCCTGACGCGTTCCGGCAGCGGACCTGATCATGCGTTGATCCAGCGGATGAGAGTCGACGTGTCAGACCCCGCGCGGCTTACCGAAGCGGTCCGGGGCGCAGAGGCGATCTTCCACTGCATCCACGGGTCCAAGTACTCCGCAGCCGCCTGGGAGACCGAGCTCCCCCATGCCGAGCAGGTGGTGATGGATGCAGCGGCAGCCGCGGGCGTCGTCGTCGTCTTTCCCGAAAGCCTGTACTCCTACAGCGAGCCGGACGGCGTCATCACGGAGGCCGGGGCCCGCGAGGCGAGCGGAGGCAAACGCGGCATCCGTACCCAACTACTCAAGGCACGGGAGGCTCACGCCGCAAAAACCGTGAGCGTGGTGGCGGGGGACTTTTTTGGGCCCCGGGTAAGGATGGCTCACGCGGGTGAGCGCATGGTTCCTTTGGTCCTCAAGGGAAGGACCGTCCAGGTGGTGGGCAGCGCCGACCAGCCGCACTCCTTCACCTACGTGCCGGACCTGGCGGCGGCCATGATCGTGGCAGCCCGGCGTCCTGAACTGTGGAACAGCGTGCTGCACGCCCCCACCAATCCGGCACTGACCCAGCGCGGACTCGCGACCGCCTACGCCACGGCTGCGGGACTGCCGGCGCCGAAAGTCACCGCCATTCCAGGTTGGGTTGTTCGGGGCGCGGGCATGGTGTCCAAAGACATGCGGGAGGTGGCGGAGATGCTCTATCAGTTCGAGCGGCCGTTCGTGATGGACTCGGCGGAGAGCCAACGCCTTCTTGGCCTGGAACCGACGCCGCTCCCTGAGGCGGCGGCAGCGACCGTGCAGTGGTGGCGGGCCGCCGAATAGTCAGGATAGGACGGGATTGTCAGGTGAGGGCGGGATTGTCAGGTGAGGGCGGGATTGTCAGGTGAGGGCGGGAGCCCTGGCGAACAGGCGGCGGCAAAGCCCCACACCCTCCACGAAGAGGGCGACCACCGCCACTACGTAGAGACCGTAGGATCCAAGCACAATTGCAAGCGGCCAGCCCTCTGCCGGCGTCTCTCCCGAGGCCAGGCCCGTAGTTATCGCCAGGATCATACTGACGACGAACAGAACTCCCGCCCCCAACAGCAGCCACCCGGTGAGGCTGCGTCGGTGTCGCGACACCAGGCTGGACGCGAACAGGACCACACCTCCGCCGAGGACCACCACGAAGAGTTCCCCGGGCATGAGGAAGTCAAGATGAAAGCGGCCCGACCTCACGAAGAAGATCGCCGCAAGAACGATAGGCGCTGCCAAGGGGATTCCCACCAGGACGGTCCCGACCACCGCCAGCACCCGCGCGGTAGTGGTGCGGCGTCCTGATCTGACATTGTCAACCTGCATACACCCAGCTTCCCGACCATGCCCATCTGCCGCATAGGGGCTTACGTCCTGATGCCGTGTTGCAGTTCGCTTCTTGTCACACAGTTAACCGGCAGTTCATACCAGTCTCGGCACCTGTCAACTAGGGTTTCCTAGCGTCGAGGGCATGGACAACATCACCCGCAGATCCCTCATTTCCGCCGGCCTCGGGGCCGGTTTGATTGCCGCCTTGCCGCACGCCGCCGTCGCCGTTTCAACAGCAGACGACGCCGGACTCCGCACCGATCCCTTCACGCTCGGCGTAGCTTCCGGGGAACCGTGGCCGGATGGCTTCGTCATCTGGACCCGGCTGGCCGCCAACCCGGTGGCCGAAGACGGCCTGGGCGGCATGCCGTCCCGCAACGTTGCGGTGGCCTGGGAAGTGGCAGAGGACCCGCAAATGCGCCGGGTAGTAGCCCGCGGCGTCGAACAGGCCCGGATCGAGTCCGCCCACTCAGTGCACGTGGAACTCAAAGGCCTCAAACCCGGCCGCGAATACTTCTACCGTTTCCGCACCGGCCGCCACCTGAGCGACACCGGCCGCACGATGACCAGCCCCGCGCCCGGGGAGATCCCCGCAGCCCTTGCCATGGCCTTCGCAAGCTGCGCCCAGTACGAGCACGGCTACTTCACGGCCTACAAGCGCCTGGCTGAGGACCACCCGGACCTGGTACTCCACTTGGGCGACTACCTGTACGAGTACAAGAAGGACAGCTACGTGATCGGCGGCGGCAACCCGCGCGACCATGAAGGGCCGGAAACTGTCAGCCTGGCAGGCTACCGCCAGCGCCACGCGCAATACAAAGCCGACGCCGACCTCCAGGCAGCCCATGCCATCGCACCGTGGCTGGTGGTCTGGGACGACCATGAAGTGGACAACAACTGGGCGGACGAGATCCCGGAAAACACCGACCCTGCCCAGCTCAACGACACCACTGAACACTTCCGGCAACGCCGTGCAGCTGCCTTCCAGGCGTACTACGAGAACATGCCGCTGCGCCCTTCCTCACTCCCGGCCGGCTTCGACATGAAGATTTACCGCACCATCCAATGGGGCCAACTGGCCAACTTCCACATGATGGACACACGGCAGTACCGCGACGACCAGCTCGCCGGCGATGGCTGGCGCAAGAATGTGGCCGAACGCCTTGACGAGAACCGGACCATCACGGGCGCCGAACAGGAAAAATGGCTGCTGGACGGTTTCAGGAACTCCACCCAGCGGTGGGACGTCCTTGGCCAGCAGGTCTTCTTCGCCGAGCGGGACCGGAACAAGGCACCCGACATCGACGACGTTTCCATGGACGGCTGGGACGGCTACGCCGCCTCCCGCAGGCGTATCACCCAAGGCTGGGTTGATGCGAAGGTGCGTAACGCCGTCGTACTTACCGGCGACGTCCACCGGCACTGGGCCACGGACCTGAAGGTGGACTACAAGGATCCGGAGTCGCCGGTTGTCGGTTCCGAACTCGTGTGCAGCTCCATTACGTCCACGGGAGACGGTTCGGGATCCACCACGGATGCAACCATGGCATGGAACCCGCACCTGAAGTTCTACAACGACAACCGCGGGTACGTGAACACCCGGATTACCAAGGACTCCATGACGGCAGACTTCCGCGTGCTGGATTACGTCACCAAGCCCGGAGCCCCGGTGAGTACCAGGAAATCCTTCACCATCAACGACCGCGTGCCCGGCCTGGCCTGATTCCCGGCGCGGTGCCGGCACCTGTTTCCCGTTGACAGGTGGCGGCACCGGCCCGGGCCCCTCCCACGCGACTCTTCAAACGAATGGAGTTACCCCTGTTTCCCCAGTGACTACGGGCAACTGCGGGAGTACCCTATTCCCAGTTACGTTTGTGGATCACCTTCCAGCTGGGGTTCTGCCGTGGGCTATGTGCGTTCGTCGCTGTCCGACCTTCTCGGAGTCCTTTCCGACGCCGTCGCTCCCCAACGCGTAAGGTTCGACGACGACTCCCCCCACGGCGCCGATTCCCCTCCCGATGCTCCCGTGACTGTCCACGCCGTCGCACTCGACAGGGTTGGCCGTTCGCGCCGCGACGGTCCCGTGTTGGACCTGGAGCTGCGGGTCGCGGTGGAATGCCACGGCCCGGAACAACTGGACAACATGGAGCAACTGCTTTTGTCCGTGGAACGCCACAGCCAGTACTCGATCGTTTCCAGCAACGAATACCGGCCCGGCGAGTACCAGGAAAGCATCCGCGACGGGCTCGGCTTCCTGGTACGCATACCCGTACCCCTTCGCTTCGAAGAACCGTCCGGCCCGCCGGTCCTGGAACCGCTCGTGGCCAAGACCGGAGTCGCCCGCAGGATCCAAGGACGCCTGGTGGACGTCCACAACAAAGGCATCCCCGACGCCTACATCCACGCCCATTCCTCCGCCACGGCGGTCGTCAGTGATGCGACCGGCCACTTTGAGGTCCTGGCCTCGGCGGACGAACTCCAGCACTTCGCCGTTGCGGTCCACGGCACCGAACGGGAAGTCTCGGCCAGCACCAGCAGCCTGCCGGTCATCATCCGGTGGACCTGAACCCGCCCACGTGCGGGTAGGGAAGGGAGCGCACCATGGCGAATTACCAGGCGCCAGGCGTTTACGTACAGGAAGTCCCCAGCGGGGCACGCGCAATAGGACAGGTGAACACCAGCATCGCCGGATTCGTCGGCCTGGCTCCGGACAACGACGCCTTGGTCGATGAGCTCCGCGTCCTGGATAACTGGACGCAATTCGTAGACCAATACGTCGGGACCGCGACGGCGGGTACCCCGCTCTCCAACGCTGTGTACGGCTTCTTCTCCAACGGAGGAAGCCGTTGCTACGTAGTGAACATCGGCCCGGGCGGCAGCCTGACCGGAACTGCCTCGGCGCCCACCGGGCTGACCCTCTTCGAGGCCGTGGACGACCTCTCCATCGTCGCCGCCCCGGGCTACGCCACCGCCGAGGCGTACGCAGCGCTGCAGGCCCATGTGGAACATCCGCTCCGCCAGGACCGGATGGCGATCCTGGACACCGTGGAGAAAGTGGACGACGTCGGTGCGCTCACCCGGGCGGCAACCTCCGGGGTTCCCGGGACCCCGGAGGCCCGGGCCGAAGATTCGGCGGACACCGGGCCCGATGAACCGGAGGATGGCGACGAGCCTGACGGGTCCGATAAGCCGGATGGTTCTGACGAGCCGGATGGTTCTGACAAGCCGGACGGCCGGGACGGACCGGATGGGGCCAGCACCGAAGCCGGAGAACAACAGGACCTCGGCGCACCCCAGTCCCCCGGCGGCTACACGGCGTTGTACTACCCATGGATCGTGATGATCGATCCGGTCTCCGGCAAGAAGGTAACCCAACCGCCGTCGGGCCATATCGCGGGGGTCTGGGCGCGCGTGGACGCGACCCGCGGCGTCCATAAGGCGCCCGCCAACGAGCCGATCCAAGGCGCAATCGATCTGGTGCGGCGCGTCAGCCGCGGTGAGCAGGAGGTCCTGAACCCTGCCGGAGTGAACTGCATCCGATACTTCCCCGGCGAAGGAATCCGGGTCTGGGGCGCGCGGACCAAGGCTCCCGAGGCCAGCGAGTACCGGTACATCAACGTCCGGCGCCTGACCAACATGGTCAAGGAGTCCGTGGCCGACGGGACCCGCTGGGTGGTGTTCGAACCCAACGACCACACCCTGTGGAAGTCCATCCGACGCGATATCGGGGCGTTCCTCACGAACGTTTGGCGGGACGGAGCGCTGCTGGGCACTACTCCTCAACAGGCGTTCTTTGTGAAATGCGACGAGGAAACCAACCCTCCCGAGGTCCGCGACGCCGGGCAAGTGGTCACTCTGATCGGCATCGCACCCGTGAAGCCGGCGGAATTCGTGATCTTCAAGCTCATGCAATCCGCGGACAACACCAGCGAAACAGAGAGCGGAGGAGCCTGACATGAGCACCCCAACACCTGCAGCGCAACCGGGCCACGTGGTGGACCCGTACCGGGCCTACAATTTCAAGCTGGTCATCCAAGGAGTGGTGCAGGGCCACTTCACCAAAGTGGAGGGCCTGGGCCTCAAGATCGGCCGCATCCTGTACCGTTCCGGCGGCGAAAACAGCACAGTGCGCGTCATCCCGGGCCAGGTGGAATACACCCCGGTGACATTGAAGTACGGACTCACCGATTCCACCGAGATGCTCCAGTGGCTGTTCAAAGCCGTGAACGGGACCGTTGAGCGGCGGAACGTCTCCATCGCCATGCTGAACGACGCCGGTTCCACGGAAGTGCGGCGCTGGAACCTGCTGGGAGCCTGGCCCTGCGACTGGTTTGGCGCACCTTTGGATGCCCTCGGCAAGGACCTCGCCATCGAGACCCTGAGCATCGCCTACGACCGCCTGGAGCTCGACGATGCCCGCGCGCCCGTCGCCTGACTACCCATCGGGCGCATGGCCTTCCTGGCGACGGGCCTTGGCCGGGCGCCTGCGCCGGGCAGCGGCGTGGGTGGAACCCGGCCGCGGCTCCGGCGTCGCGGGTTTTGAAGGCACGGCTCTTGAGACGACGACGGCGGAACGCGCCTTTGACCTGGCGGACGCACCCGAGCATTGGGTTGCGTTGCTGCGGAACGCCGGATTGGTTCCTTCCGCCGCGCCCAAGCGGGTGGGTCCCAACCCTGTAACTCCCAACTCCGCAGCTCCCAACCCCGCAGCTCCCAACCCCGTTGTAAGGCCCGTTCTGCGTTTTATCCCGCGGCTTTGGCGCGCACAGCGGGCACCATACGTTGAGCCCACCGCCGAACAACCCGTTGCCGGGCCTGCTCTGCGTGCTATCCCGCGACTGTGGCGCGCACAGCAGGCCCCACAACGAACCTCAACCCTAAAGCTTCGCGTGCCCTCCCAACCCGAAACACCCGAAGCACCAACAAGCACTCCCGTTGCCAGGCCCGCTCTGCACCCCAACCAACCAACAAAGACCGCACAGCAGGCACCACAGGTTGAGCCGGCCGCCGGTGCGAGGCCCGCTCTGCGTACTTCCGAGCACCCGGAAAGCGCACAGCAGGCCCCACAACGAACCCCCGTCCTGCGGCTTCGTACACCCGCCCAATCTGAAAGACCCCAAGCACCCACAAGCACACGCCTTGCGGAGCGCGCTTTACGCCCCGACGAACCAACAAAGAGCGCACAGCAGGCCCCACAACGAACCCCAACCCTTAAGCTTCGCGCGCCCTCCCACCCTGAAACACTCCAAGCACCCACAAGCACACCCGGTGCGGGGCCCGCTCTGCGTCCCAACGAACCAACAAAGAGCGCACAGCAGGCCCCGCAACGCAGCCAACCCCGGCAGAACCGCGCCCATGCCAACGCACACACGCCGGCTCCGGCACTTCCCGGGGTGTGGCCCGAGCTCGTTCCCCGGCCTCCCCGGTCAGCACCTGTGGACGGGGCAACCCTGAGCAGCGCCATGGCCCGGCAGACCCGGATTAACCAGGAACACGGAGCGCTCTGACATGGAACGGGTCGCTTTCCTGATAGAGGACACCGGGGAACACCTGGGCTGCCTCCTCAACCCGGAAACGGTGGTGATGCAACGCTCCGCCGGCGTTGAGCCCCGAAGAAGCGCAGGCGGCAAGCTGAGCGGCACCGGACTGGCCGACGATCCCCTCCTCTTCACGGGCGGCGGCCACACCGAATTGCGGCTGGATCTCCTCTTCGACGTCGACCTCGCGCCGGCGTCGCTCCACGTCCAGGACGTCCGCCAGATGACCCGCCCCATCTGGGCGCTCGCGGAAAACAGCGCCGAGGTGGAACGCCAGCGCCGGCCGCCGTCGGTCCGGTTCGTGTGGGGCCGCGCGTGGAACGTGCCGGGCATCGTGACGGAAGTGGCGGAGCGCTTTGACCGGTTCGCCCCGGACGGTTCGCCCCTCCGTTCCTGGATGCGGATGGTGTTCGTCCGCGTCGGACAAGCCGCGGACGAGGAAGGCGGGGAGAACTACGAACTCGCCCGGAGGCTTCCTCCCGTGGACCTGACCGCACCGCCGGTGGATACCCTGCCGGTGACCGGCGACGGCAGCACAGACCGGGACGCACTGACTCCCGACGGCGGGCTCCTTCCCGAGGTGCCGCCGGCCGAGTTGGGACGCTTGTCCATTGAAGCGTTCGGGACACCCCTGCTCTGGAAACTGCTCCTTGAATACAACAACGTGGACGACCCCGCGCACTTCAACGGCCCCCTGGCCGTCCCACCCATGGGCGAGGCGCCATGAGGCAACTCCAAGGACTTCCCGAGCTGATCGTCACCTTGGGCCGGCGACGCCTCACCACGGCGGAAACGGCAGCGATCGTCTCCGTTAATGTCCTCAGTTCCCTGGCGCGACCGGCCCAATGCCTCATCTCCTGGCGCCCCGGCCCGGGCCGCACTGCTGCGGCGCGCGGCGGGGTGGACCCCGCACCCGGGGACGCGCTCCGGGTGGAGCTGGGTGGCCAACGGACGGCGCTGTTCGCCGGCGAAGTGACCGTGGTGGAGTACGGCTACGGGGCCGACCTCGGCCAGGAAATCCGCATCCGCGCCTACGATGCCTTGCACCGGCTGAGGAAACGCCAATACACGCGGCTCCACGAGGACACCGACCTCGCAACACTGGCCAAAACCCTTTGCGAAGGCACCGGCCTGAGCGTGGTGGGCGGCAATGAGCGGCTGGGCCACGTCTACCAGTGCGCCCGCACGGACCTGAGCCTGCTGGTTGAACAAAGCGCCAGGGTCGGGGCCTACCCCATCGTCCATGACGGCACCCTGAAGCTCGTGGGGCTCGACGGCGAAGGCGAACCCTTGGAACTGATGCTCGGCTCCACGCTCCACTCGGCCGAGATTGAGGTCAGCCAGGAGCCCGCCTATGCCGGCGCAACAACTCACGGCTGGCGTGCGGAGGATGCTTCCCTCCACCAAGCAGAAACCAGCACCAGCGACTCCAAAGCCCACGTCACCGCAGACCCGGGCCTGACCAGCGTAGGCGCGGGTGGCGACGTCATCCGGGACAACGAGCTCTTCGACTCGCCGGCGCTCGCGGCCGGACTTGCGCAGGCTGAGCTGGATGCCAGGATCGCAGGCCAGGTGTCGGGTGTTTTCATCGCGGAGGGCAACCCGAAGCTCAGGGCGGGTGGCCGGGTCCGGATCACCGGGGTATCGGCGTCCGTTGAGGGAACGTACTTGATCGCGAGCGCAGCACACAGGCTGGACGGCACCGGCTACGAAACCACGCTGACCACCAGGCCGTCCTCTCCCGTCCCCGAACGCAGGCCGGACGTTTTCACCCTTGGGGCCATCGCGGACACCAACGATCCCGAGGCCCGCGCCAGGGTCCGGGTCCGGCTGCCTGCCTATCCGGATCTGGAAACCCCGTGGGCACCTGTCCTCATGGCGGCCGCGGGCCCCGGCAAGGGAATGGTGGTGCCCCCCGCCCCCGGCGACCACGTCCTGGTTCTGCTCCCGGCGAGCGACCCCGCCCAGGCAATCGTCCTGGGCGGGCTCTACGGCGCCGAACAGCCGCCGGACCATCACGTGAATACGCCCCGCGAGAGCCGCTATACGTTCCGCAGCGCGGACGGCCAACAGATGATGCTCGACGGCGGTGCGCGCACGGTCAGCTTCACCGACGGGCACGGCTCTTCCGTGCAGTTGGGGCCGGACGAGCTCCGGATTTCCGCCGCGACGGACCTTGTTCTGGAGGCTCCGGGCAGGGCCATGAAGATCAGGGCCAAGTCTGTGGATTTCGAGGAAGCCTGAGCATGGAGGCGGCATGAAGGTCCTGGTCAAAGAAGCCATCCTCCGGTGCGGACACGACGGCAAGGTGGAGAACGTGCCGTCGCAGGAGTGGGTGCGCGTCACGGGTTCTCCCGTCCTGGTGGCAACGGATCCGCAGGGCCGGGACATCTCCATGTGCCCGCACATCAGCATCAACATCAAGCCCTGCCGGAAGACCTTGCCGGTGATCAGGGGCTATTCGGCGTTCATCAGGATCGGCGGCAAGGCCGTGTGCCTGGACACTGTGGAGGGTTTCACGGACGGGACCCCTCCGGGCGCGGTCAAGTACACGGTCCGCCGGCCGGGCCAGACGCTGGTGGGGGCCGGATCATGAGCCGAATCATGGGAAGCCGCGGACGATGAGCACCCCGCGCTACAAATCAGCGGCTTTCATCCACCCCGACTTTGACGCCGCGGCGGGGCCTCCAGGCTTGAGGATCACTCCGGCGGGACGGCTCGCCACGGTGACCGACGCCGCCTCCATCCGCCAGGCCCTCCTGCTCCTTTTGAGCACCCGGCCCGGCGAACGCGTGAACCGTCCCACCTACGGCTGCCATCTGTTCCGCTTGGCTTTCGCGCCGGCTGACGACACCACGGCCGGGCTGGCGATCCACTATGTGGCCAGGGCGGTTGAGCAATGGGAGCGCAGGATCACGGTCCTTTCCCTGGATGCCTCGCGGTCTCCGGAGGCTCCCGAGGTCCTTGAGGTGCGGCTCAAGTACCGGGTCCGCACCTCGCACATGGAGGACCAGATTGTCATAGCCCTTCCCGTCGAATCCGGAGGTGTGGCGTGAGCATCCCCGTCCCCAACCTCGACGACCGCGATTTTTCCGACCTTGTGGCAGGGGCCCGCGAGCGCATCAGGCAGGTAGCGCCCGAGTGGACTGACCTTTCCGTGCACGACCCCGGGATCACCATCGTGGAGGCCTTCGCGTACCTCACCGATACCCTCATGTACCGGGTGAACCGGGTCCCGGACAAGCTCTACGCCGTCTACCTGAACCTCCTCGGCACGGCCCTTTATCCGCCATCCTGCGCTGAGACGGTGTTGGAGTTCAGCCGCGCGTCCGCGGCGAATGCCGACGAGGAGATCCGGATCCCGCGCGGCACCCAGGTCAGCTGCCCGCCAGGCGTGCCGGGGACATCACAGCCTTTATTTACGACGACGGCGGCAGCCACTCTGGCGTCCGGCCAGGCGAGCGTGCTGGTCGCTGCAGCCGACGTCACCATGTACGACGCCATCCCGATCGGTACGGGAACAGGCAGGCCGGGCCAGAGCATGGTGATCCCCAATGCACCGATCGTTTCCGGCGCCGGCCTGGCAATCGCCGTCGAGGTTCCACCGGGGACGCGGCTTGCCAGCGGCGAGGCGGTGCTGGTGGACGGCAAACCCTTCCGTTATTGCCAGGAGGTGGAGGCGTTCGCCGACGCGGGCCCCGGGGAGGTGCCGGTGCGGATCGACCGCAGTGCCGGCGTCGTGATGTTCGCGTGGTGGGACGAGGAGTCGGCCGGGAGGTCGGACCCGGCGCTGGTCCCCGGTCCGGGAGCAGAGGTCCGGGCCTGGTACCGCAGCGGCGGCGGCGCGTCGGGCAACGTCGGGGCCGGGCAGTTGACGGTGCTTCGGACGCCGGTGCCGGGGGCCAAGGTGACCAATCCGGAGCCTGCCACGGGAGGCCGCGACGGGGAGTCGTTGGAGAACGCCCTTCGCCGCGCGCCGCAGGATTTCCAAGCGCGTGACCGTGCGGTGACCGTTCGCGACTATGAGGTTTTGGCACGCCGCCACGGCGGGGTGGCGCGGGCGCGGGCCTTCACGCGGAGGGACTTGTGGGCGTTCGCGCGGCCGGGGGAAGTGGAGATTGTGCTGGTGCCGTTCGTTCCCGCCGGTCGCGGCCCCGGCCACAGTCCGGTGCGCGCCGCGGACCTCGAAGCCCAGTCGCGGGAAGAGGTGCGCTCCGAAGTGGAAGCGTATCTTCGCAGGCGATCCACCGTTGGCGCCGAACCGGTGGTGCGGTGGGGGCTCTATAAGCAGGTGCTGGTTGATGCACGGATCGTGGTCCGTCCCGACGAGGACGCCCAGGCTGTGAAGAACCGGATCGTGGGCCGCTTGTCCGAAAGCATCAGTCCTTTGGGCTCCGATGCGTCATCCTACGGTTCGGGCTTCGGCAAGCCGTTGCGCGTCTCCAACCTCTACCGGGCCATGGAGGAAGCCGAGCCCGGGGTCCAGTACGTTGACCGCGTCCGGCTGGAGGTGGACAAGGTGCCGGACACCGATGCGGTGGGACTGGTGCAGGCCGAGGGCCAGGACAATACGTGGTTCGTAGGCCAGGACGGGACGTTGTTCCGGACCACGAATGCCGCTGACGGCTGGGAGGCGTGCGCTGACTTCGCCGACGGGGACGACGAGACCGTTCGTTCCATTGCACCTTTCCGCTCCCCCGCACCCGGCCGCGCCGGACCCGAACGCCACCCCGGCATGGTGGCGGTCAGCACCGTCACTGGCACGGGCTCCCGGATCTACATCAGCGAGGACCTTGGCGAGTCATGGCGCAAGGCCGCGGAGCTCGGCTTTGTGGTGGCGGACCTGTGCTGGGTGGACCGTCAGGGCGAGCCCCTGCTGCTCCTGGCCGGCGAGCGCGGACTGTACGAACTCCCCGTCACGGAAGGAGCCATACCGGTCCAGAACGTGGTGGACACCAGCCAGCCGGACCGCGGCTTCTACGCCGTAGACGCCCTGGTGGATATCCGCGGCAGGACGGGCGTGGTGGTGGCGGCCGAGGCGTCGGCGGGCGTGTGGCTCTCCCCGGACGCCGGAACCGCCGGAAGCTTCAAACAGGTCAAGGCAGCCGGCGAGGACATCCGCTGCCTGACGGTCCAGTACGACGGCGGCGCAAGTTACGTGTGGGTGGGGCGCGCGGTTCCTGAGGGCACAGGGACGGGCTGCCTCCGGCTGAAGATTGATGAACTGGGCAGGACTGACTTCGACCAACAGTTCATGGAGTCCTGGGAGCAGTTCAGTGCAGGGTGGACCGGCGGCAGCTGCTGGGGCGTGCATGTCATGGGCAACGCCGCCTACGCTGCCACCCAAAGCGGCGGGGTTCTCCGGTTGCAGCTGGGACAGGCCTCGGCGCAGTGGAGCGTCCCCGATGTGAACTGCAACCTGCCCCTGCGTGACCGTACCCGCTTTGAGCCCGTGCGGTCTGTTTCCGGCGCTGTTGGCCCCGGCGGAGCGGCCCTGGTGCTGGCAGCCGGGCCCAAGGGCGTGTACCGCAGCACGGACAACGCCGTGTCTTGGGCGAGCTGCACACGCCGTGTGGTGGCGGATGTGGTGACGTTGCCGGACACGTGGCTGTTCTGTTCCGGAGACCATCGGATTGAGGTGGTCCACGGCCATGGATGATCCCGTGAAACCGTCAGGGTCCAGGCTCCTCAAGGTCCTCCCGGAGGTGTTCCAGGTAGCCGCGGACACGAGCCCTGCCATGCGGGCGCTCTTGGCCGTGGCCGAGGACATGCAGGGGCCCGTCCGGGAAGTCCTGGACCGCATCCACAGCGTTCCGGACCCAAGGCGCGCACCGGCGTCGTTGATTCCATTCCTCTCACACTGGGTGGACCTGGACTGGTTGACGCTGCCCGATCCCGGCACTGCCACAGCGGACAGTACACGTCCCGGCACCCTTCCCGTCGCGAGGCAGCGGGACCTCATCGCAGCCGCGGCGGACCTCTCGTCCCGGCGGGGCACAGTGGATGGGCTCACCCGGTTCCTGCACCTTGCGACGGGCGTCCCCGGGTTCGCCGTCGAATCCGTTCCTGGTGAGTTCCACATCAAGGTGCTGGTGCCTGCGGACGCTGCCGAGCACCTTGAGCTGGTGGGCCGGATCGTCAAAGGCATGAAGCCGGCGCACGTTACGGACCAGCTGGTACTACTGCCGGAACCGGGTGACGTTGGATGAACGGTTGCCCGCAATGAATGGTCGCCCGCGATGAACAAGGAGAACCGGACGCCGATCCTGGTGGTGATCGCCTGCGGGGTGGTCGCGGTCCTGGTGCTGGTGTTCGGTGTCAGCTGCGGCGGCGGTAACAACAATGCCGCCCCGGACTGGCAGGCAGGCATCTCGGGAGCGGGCGGCGGCGCACGGCTTACCGCAGCGGACTTCACCGTCACGGATGGTTCCTGCACGGTGTCGGACGCCCAGCTGGTGGTCAACGGAGGATGCGCGCTCACGGTGAAGGATTTCGGCGGCGGGCTGTTCTACTTCGGGCCACCCACCAAGCGGGCCAGGCTCGCTCCCCAACAGCCCGTCACGGTGACCCTCTTCCTGCAAGGGACCCGCGCCCAGCAGGAGTCCGGGCCCGGGAAGACCGTGGACCTGACCTTTGGGACCGCGGGCGGAGAGCTGGGCATCACCTGCCGGCTGATCGGCGCCTGTGCGCTCCAGTTGCTGGAACCCGGAGGCTGAAATGACCCTGACTACCCTCGCAACCGTCCACAGAGGAGTTATGCCATGACCACTATCACCATGACGCTGAGCTCCCCCGATGTTGTTCTCAAGGACGGCAAAGGATCACTCACGGCGTCAGTCACCAACGGTTCGCCCGAAGCCGAGCGCGTGGTCCTGGGCGCCTTCCCCGGACAGGTGACCAATCCGCCGTCGAAGACGTACACCGACATTCCCAACCCGCTCCGGACCGTAGCCGCCGGCGCCACCGAACAGTACGTGGTCAACTTCGACACCAAGGGCGCAACGGCAGGGAACTACCCCGTGAAGTTGATCGCCTATTCCGCGGATGACGCCCCCGAGGACTACGCCGACCAGGCGCATGTGGTCACCCTGAAGGTGCCGGCGGCCGAGGCACCCAAGCCGCCGCAACCGTTCCCGTGGTTGTGGGTGATCATCGGCGGGGTGGTGCTCCTGGCGATCGTCGGCGCAATCCTGTTCTTCATCTTCAAGGACGCCAACGTCCCGGACGTGAAGGCCAAACCGGAGGCCGAAGCGGTGAAGATCCTCACGGATGCCGGGTTCAAGGTCGGCAGCAACCAGGTGGAAAGCGCCGAGACCGAAGGCACCGTGGTCAAGCAGACCCCGAATGGCGGCGAAACCGCAGGCCGCGGGAGCACCGTCAACATCGAGGTCGCCATTCCTGCGCGCCCCACAGTGCCGGACGTCCTGGGCAAGCGCATCGAGGACGCCAAGACTGCGTTCCAAGCTGCGAAAATTCAGCTGGACTTCACCCAGGGCTCGCAATGCTTCGGTTCCGCTTTTGAGCCGCTCTTCCGGCCGTGCGTGGTGGTGGGCGTGAATCCCGACGTCGGTACCAAGGTCAACGTCAACGCCCTGGTCCTGGTGCGGACCGAGCCACGCTCGATCATCGTCCTGGACCCCCTGCCCAACATCTGCAAGACCAATCCGCAGTTCTGCGTCCAGAGGCTGCAACCTTGAGGCGTTTTTACTCGCTTGGCCTTGCGACATGAAAAGATCAACCATGCGCCCGATGCAGCACTCCAGCAAACTCCGGAACGTCCGGTACGAACTCCGTGGTCCCATCCTCCAGGCCGCCAAGGTCATGGAAGCCGAAGGGCACCGCATCCTCAAGATGAACCTCGGAGACACCGCCCCGTTCGGACTCGAAGCGCCGGAGTCCGTGGTGGTGGACATGATCCACCACATCCGCGGAGCCCAGGGCTACAGCGACTCCAAGGGAATCTTCTCCGCCCGCACAGCCATCTCGCAGTACTACCAAACGCGCGGATTGATGAACATCGGCGTGGAGGACATCTTCATCGGCAACGGGGTCAGCGAACTCATCTCCATGACGCTGCAGGCCTTCATGGAGAACGGCGACGAGATCCTGGTACCTGCGCCGGACTACCCGCTCTGGACTGCGGCCGTCACGCTCACTGGCGGCAAAGCCGTCCACTACCTCTGCGACGAGGACGAACAGTGGTGGCCGAACATGGCCGACGTCGAAGCCAAAATCACCCCTCGCACCCGCGGAATCGTGATCATCAACCCGAACAACCCCACCGGCGCCGTCTACCCCCGGCACATCCTGGACCAGTTCGCGGCGCTCGCCCGGAAGCACGATCTTGTGTTGTTCTCCGACGAGATCTACGAGAAGATCCGGTACGTCGACGCCCCGCACATCCACACGGCTTCCATTGCGGACGACATTTGCGTGCTGACGTTCAGCGGACTGTCCAAGGCCTACCGGATGCCCGGCTACCGTGCCGGCTGGGTAGCGGTGACCGGGCCCCTCGCCGCGACCGCCGCCTACCGGGAGTCCTTGGAACTGCTGGCTTCCCTGCGCTTGTGTTCCAACGTTCCCGCACAGCATGCCATCCAGACCTGCCTCGGCGGTTACCAAAGCATCGAGGCCCTGATCCGTCCCGGTGGCCGCTTGCGGGAACAACGCGATCTGGCGTGGAAGCTGTTGACGGCCATTCCCGGGGTCTCCTGTGTTCCCGCCGCCGGCGCCATGTATCTCTTTCCCCGGCTGGACCCGGAGATCTACCCGATCGACTCCGACGAGAAGTTCGTCCTCCAGCTCCTGCAGGAACAGAAGATCCTGGTCTCCCACGGCACGGCCTTCAACTGGCCCACCCCGGACCACTTCCGGTTCGTGATCCTTCCCGCCGTCGAGGACATCGAGGAAGCCGTCCGCCGGATCTCGCACTTCCTCGCCGGGTACCGCAACCGCCCCGCAGACTAGCCCAAGCAGGTCGCATTTGTGCGCGTTTTGACGGCTCAAAACGCGCGGTGCTGCGACCCAGTTGGGCCAGGTGGGACAATTAGCGCGCCGGGTCGATCATGGTCATCCCGGCCACGGTCGCTGTGTCGAAGGTCGGCAAAAGGGCCGCCGCTTCCTCCAGCCCGATGGTCCGTTCAATGAGCATCTGCGGCTGCAACGCGCCCTGCTCGATGAGCGCCATCATGCCCGGATAGTCCACCGCTGCCATGCCGTGGCTGCCCAGCAGGTCAAGCTCCCAGCCGATCACCCGATCCATCGGGACGCGCGGGTGCCCGTTAATGGAAGGCAACAAGCCGATCTGCACGTGGCGACCCCTCCGGCGAAGGCTAAGGATCGCGTCGGCGCACGTCTGTTCACTTCCGACGGCGTCAATCGCCACGTGGCTGCCACCACCGGTCAGCCGGTTGACGGCTTCGGGAATGTCCGCGCCGTCAGCCAGCACGGTATGGTCGGCACCCAGGCGGGCCGCCACGGCGAGCGCCTCCGGGTTCCGGTCCACCGCCACCACCCGTGCCCCCAGCGCCTTGGCGATCATCACAGCGCTCAGGCCAACACCCCCGGCGCCAACGACCGATACCCATTCTCCGCTCTTCACCTTTGCCCGGGCAGCGAGGGCCCGGTATGCGGTGGCGAAGCGGCAGCCGAGGCTTGCCGCCGTCGTAAATTCAACGCCGTCAGGAATGGCAACCAGGTTGCTGTCCGCAGCGTGCAGGGCCACGTACTCGGCGAATGATCCCCAATGAGTGAACCCGGGTTGCTGCTGGTCCGGGCAAACCTGTGCGTCCCCGGCGAGGCACCATTCGCAGGTGCCGCAACCGCAGACGAACGGGACGGTGACGCGGTCGCCGGCCTTCCAGCGCGTCACGCCACGCCCGACGGCGGCGATCACCCCTGCGAGTTCGTGGCCCGGAACGTGCGGAAGGGCGATGTCGTCGTGTCCCGCCCAGGCGTGCCAGTCGCTGCGGCACATTCCCGTGGCCACAACCTTGACCACTACACCGCCGTCAGGCGCTTCGGGGACGGCAACTTCCCTTACGTGGGGTTGGCTTCGGACGTCGTCAAAAATCACTGCTCGCACGGGTCGACTCTACAAGCTGTCACACTTCCGGGCTCCCTTGTGGCGGCTTCGCGGGACCTCCCACGCGGCGGCTTCGCGGGAAACGTGCGGGTGGTGGGCAAGCCTCCCTGCGAAAGCGCAGGCTTCCCGCGAACCCGGCTAGCTCGACTTCCGGGCTAGTCCCCCACCGAGCCACTCACCCGGAGAGCATTGATGATCGCCGGGATGGAGGCAATCAGCATCACCACGGCCCACACCAGCGCCACAACCACGGTGATGAGTGCCCAAAACTGGTCCCCTATGGAGACCAGCGGCCCCGGCAGGAAGCCGTGGATCACCCCAAGGATCACCTGCAGCAGCACGGAGATTGCCAGCAGCAACACCAGCCCCGTGACCTTGAAGAACTTTGGCTGGCTCAGGATCAGCAGGACCGCGAACACGATCTTCAGGAGCAACAATAGGCCCAGGATGGCTGCGGCCTGCCCCTTGGGGAAGCTTCCCCAGAGTGCAAGGTAGGCCAGCGTCCCGAACGGTGTGGCCACAAACAGCCCGATCATCAGGAACAGCTTGGCCAGGGCCAGCATCGCGGTGAGAAAAGCTGCGATCACCCACAGGAACGTCACCACCAGGGTCACGATGCCTTGGATCCGCCCGTAGGCGCGCAGGTCCATGATCAGGCTCAGTCCGAGCATCACCACCGTGAACAGCAGCAAGCCGTCCAAAAACGCGAGGAAACCTATGCCGGTACCGGGCGGATCGGCGTCGGCCCTTTGCGTTTTCAGGAAGACATCCAGCGGGACGCCCAGCTTCCCTGCCTCATCGGCAGAAACAGGTTCGACGGCGGTTTGGCCCAGTACCAGCGACATGCCCACTTCGGTGAGGACCACCAACGCAAATACGACGACGGCGGCGATGAAGAACGGCCGGCGCAGCGCACCGGGATCCGGCCCACTGCGGAATCCTCCACGAATCGACCACGCTGCGGTCATGGGTCAATTGTGGCACCGCGCGTTCCAGTTACAAGGGGACGCAGGGCTAGGTGGTAGCCCCCGACGCCACCACGCCCACGCCCAATCCCGCGATGATTCCGCTGCTGGTCCGTTCAACCACAGTGTTCACCTTGGGGCGTTTGAGCCACCGCATGGCCTTGAACGCCACCACGGCCACCATGGACAGGTAGGCGAAGGCAATGACGGCCACCGTGACACCCAGGATGAGGGACGTTCCCATGGTGTCTCCGCCGTGGGGGATGAACTGCGGGACCACGGCCAGGTAGAACAGGCCCACTTTGGGGTTGAGCAACGTCGACAACGCCCCGGCACCCACAGCGGAGAGCCTGCTGTACGGAAGGGGTGCGTCCTGGCCGTCCCCAGATGTGCCGGCCTTGGCGGCTTTACGGGACTTGATGAAGGAGGATATGCCGAGGTAGAGCAGGTAGAGGCCCCCGGCGATCTTGATCCACCGGAACAGCTCGGCAGACTGCTCAAGGATCGCGGCGAGACCGACGCCTACCAGCGCTGCCCAGACGATCGCCGCGCCCGCCGAGCCGGCAGCGGCAGCAATTCCGGCGCTCGGCCTGTTCAAAGCGATGCGCAGCACCAGGAAGGTGTCAGGGCCCGGCGTTACGGACAGCACCAGGCAAAGCCCGGCGAAAGCAGCGAAGGATGCGAGAGTCACAAGACCGATTGTGGGGCATACCTGCAGGTAGCGGAAGCTGGCTCGTCTGGCTGAAGCTCCGCCTGGAGGCTCCGGCCCGTCTGGAGGCTCCGGCCCGTCTGGAGGCTCCGGTCCGGCGTTTCCGAACGGTAGGAGAAGCCGTGCTCCTTCCCAAGACCGAAGTAATGCCTGAAGTTGTAGATCAACGGTTCCCATCGCCCGGGGTCGATGTGCTGCGTGCCTGGTATGACCAGGGATTGGCGAACGTGCACCTTTTCGACCCCGCATTCGACGATCGCAAACCCTCCGCTTGCGGACGGCGAGATCCCGGATACCTTCGCTTCAAGTTGGACACCGCATTCCTTGACCCTGGGCGGCCGGACACCAACCGAGCTTTGCTGGCTCAGCTCAGCGGCAGCGAACTTGTCCGCACGGTAGGTGGTTTGGGCAGGCTTCGTCTTCGGAACGGGATTGGCTCCGGTCAGTGAAGCGAGCCGCTCAACCGCTTCCCACAGGTGTGGTTCCGGGTAATTGATGGTCAACCCGGGACGCGAGCGAAGGTTGCTGAGGGTGTGCCCGTCTTCCCCAAGGCCCAAGACTATGGAATGCCCCAGCGCCCAGGCGGATGAAACAGGTGCGAGGTTGAAGGAACCATCGGCATTCTCTGTGCTGATCAGGACCACGGGTGTCCCGAAGTAGAGGATCTTGGGCTTCACTTCACTATGTACTGATTCCGGATGTGCCATGGTTCAGAATCCTAGGTCTGCGACCGTTCGGCCTGGACCGAACTGCGGCTCGCAGATAATGGACCCATGGCTACCGACGTTCTTCCGCGCGGCAAAGGAATGGCTTCTTTCGCCGCTCTTTTTGCCGACAGGACCCGTGCAACTTTCTGCCTGGCACTGCTGGATCGACGGGCATGGACCGCTACAGAGCTGGCCAGCTATGCCGGGGTTCCCAAATCGTCAACCACCGAACACCTCAACAAGCTCATCCACGCAGGCGTCCTCGTTGAGGTCCGGCAAGGCAGGCATCGGTACGTACGCATCGAGGACGCGCGGATGGCAGAACTGATCGAAGCCATGGCCAGCCACGTAGAGCCACTGCCGGGCAACGTTCGTTCCTACAAAGCAGTCACCCAGGACCAGGCACTGAGCAGGGCCCGCACCTGCTACGACCACCTCGCAGGAGATTTGGGTATCGGTCTCATGAAGGCGCTGGTCACCAAGGACATCATCAACGTCGGCTCAGGAGTGCAACTGACACCCGAGGGTGCCCGGCATCTGGAGGACATGGGGATTTCCATCAGTACCAAGAGCACCAGGCCCCTCGTACGGACCTGCCTGGACTGGACAGGACGCCAGTACCACCTGGCCGGCAACGTGGGCGCAGCCATCTGCGATCATTCCCTTGCCAGCGGATGGGTGCTCCGCATTCCGCACACCCGGGCGCTTAAGGTGACTGATTTCGGCCTGGAAGAGCTGCAGAAGCACTTCGGCCTCGACGTGGCATGGTGAGCACCGGCCTTCGCTACGGACCGGCCACAAGGTGGACGCTTTTGCGCAGCCCTATGCCTCGCGTGAAACCATGAGCACCATGGCCCAGAAGATTGCGTACCAAGGCGAGCCGGGAGCCAATTCCGACCTCGCTTGCAAGGAAATGTACCCCGGATACGAGAGCGTGCCCTGCGCCAGCTTCGAGGATGTTTTTGAGTTGGTATCCAACGGCGACGTGGACCTGGCCATGATCCCGATCGAGAACTCCATTGCCGGGCGCGTGGCGGACATCCATATCCTCCTTCCACAATCCAGCCTGCAGATTGTGGGCGAGTACTTCCTGCCTATCCGTTTTGACCTGTTGGGAATCCCGGGCGCCACCATCGAAGGGGCAACGGAAGTCCACAGCCACATCCACGCGTTGGGCCAGTGCCGGAAGATCATCAGGGAAGCCGGGCTGAAGCCTGTCATCGCCGGTGACACCGCCGGTTCGGCCCGCGAGGTGCGGGACTGGAACGATCCCCGCAAGTTATCCCTGGCCCCGCCGCTTGCTGCCGGGCTGTACGGACTGGAGGTGCTGGCCTCGGGAGTCGAAGACGATCCCACCAACACCACCCGCTTCGTTGTGCTGGCGCGGGAGACTGCCCTTCCCACCAAGGCGGAGCTTCCCGGCCCGGCTATCACCACATTCGTGTTCCGCGTCCGCAACGTTCCGTCCGCACTGTATAAAGCACTGGGTGGATTTGCGACCAACGGCCTCAACATGACGCGGCTTGAGAGCTACATGGTGGGTAACGAGTTCACGGCCACCATGTTCATCTCCGACGTCGAAGGCCATCCGGAAGACGCCAGGTTGCGGCGGGCCTTGGAGGAACTCGAGTTCTTCACCACCGAGGTCCGGGTCCTTGGCGTCTACCCGGCAGACGCGTACCGCGCCAAGAGCACGCCCGGCGCCTAGGCCTATAAACGCCACGGCGCAGCTACGGCCGGTCCGCCAGCAAGCACCTCGTGCTCCGCATTCTCTGTGGAAGAGTAATTGAGTTCAGATCACGTTCTGAATATAATCTTGATATGAGTACCCCCACTACTTCCAGGACAACGTTTCAGTCGTCTGAACTTAGTCGTTCCTCCGCGGAGGTCTTTGCGGCAGCTTCCGACCATCCCGTTCGAGTCACTCGTCGAGACGGTGAGGCCTTGGTACTCATGTCCGAGAGTGCAGATCTCGCACGGGCGTCCCTTTTGGAATTGGCCGCTCAACTGGTTGCTGTATCAACAAGTACAGATGGAACACTCGCGAGCAAAATGAGCGATCGCTTTCCCTGGATGCTTGCACTAAGTCCGGCTGATCAGGAAGCGTGCGCAAGCCAGATCCTGGCTGCGGCCAGGGCATCTTTCGCGACAAATCAGCCACATCTGGCGATTTCCGAACTCACGTCTTGGCGGGAATCTGCAACGGCCATCGCCGCCGGGTTGGGCAAGGAGCCGGTTGAGTGGCTTGATGCCGTCGAAAACGTAGAGCGACCCTAGGGATGGCAAAAGAGACAAAGGTTGAGCGTCCAACGAAGAAGAGCGAGTACGATCTTCGTTTTGCATCCGTTCAGGCGAAACGCGGCTGGGTTGATCTTCGCGCCACCATCCGCAACGCCCTGGCCGATACGTGGGACTTTCTCACGCGGACCCCGCAGCTCAAGACGCCCACTAACTATCCTCTGCGTGGTGAGCTCGGCCATGTAACTCATCAGGGTTCCGTCCATGAACGCTGGCAGCACAAGCCTACGCTCAAAGGCGATGCGCGCATCTGGTTCTTCGTCGTAGATCAAACTGTCTATTTGGAGCAGGTCCACACGAGCCACCCGAACGAAACCAAGTAGCCCTGCTCAATTGCACCTAGAAATGCGTCGGTTCCTCCACCAATGCCGTGGCAATGCTGTCCACGTCATCCAGCGCTGCGAGGTAGCGTTCCGCATCCAACGCGGCCGCGCAGCCGGTGCCCGCGGCGGTGATCGCTTGGCGGTACCGGTGGTCCACGGCATCGCCGCACGCAAAGACCCCGGACAGGTTGGTGCACGTGGTGGGCGAATCCACCTTGATGTAGCCCTCGGCGTCGAGCTCAACCTGGCCGGCCACGAGCTCCGTGCGGGGCAGGTGCCCGATCGCAACGAAGATCCCCGTTGCCGCCTGCTCGCGGGTTTCACCGGTCCGCGTATCCGTGAGGGTTACGCCCGTGACCTTGGAATCGCCATGGATGGCCGTCACCGCCGAATTCCACGCGAAGCGGATCTTTGGATTGTCTTTCGCCCGCTGGGCCATGATGCGGGAGGCACGCAGCTCGCCTTTGCGCACCACCACGGTCACGGACTTCCCGAACCGCGTCAGGAAGGTTGCTTCCTCCATGGCGGAGTCGCCGCCGCCCACCACGATGATGTCTTGCTCGCGGAAGAAGAACCCGTCGCACGTGGCACACCAGGACACTCCATGTCCGCTCAGTTTCTTCTCTTCCGGGAGACCGAGTTCCTTGTAGGCGGATCCGGTGGCAAGGATGGCGGCCGGAGCTTCGTGGGTCTCCCCTGCCCCGGTGACCACGGACTTAAGGTGACCCTGCAGTGACACCGACGTGACGTCGTCGAACACTATTTCTGCGCCGAATTTTTCCGCCTGTGTCTGGAGGCCGTCCATCAGTTCCGGGCCTTGGATACCCTCGGGGAACCCCGGGAAATTCTCCACTTCGGTGGTGTTCATGAGGGCCCCGCCTGCCGTTACGGAACCGGCCAGGACCAAGGGTTTGAGGCCCGCGCGGGCGGCGTAGATTGCCGCGGTGTAGCCGGCGGGGCCGGACCCTATGATGATCAGCTGTTGCGTGCTCACAAAATCTCCTTGACTCGGCGGGTACCCATCAAGTGCAACAAGTACCCGCCAAGCAATCAAGGGTTATCCGCTCACAGGCGCTTTGTCCTGGTCGCTTGCCTGGACGCGCGGCCGGGAGCTGCCACGGCTTAGCTTGCTCGGCCACCAGACCTTGTCTCCGATGTCGTAGGCGAGGGCAGGGACCAGCAGCGAGCGCACCAGGACGGTATCCAGCAGCACGCCGAAGGCAACAATGAACGCCAACTGCACCAGGAACATGATGGGGATGACACCGAGGGCCGCGAACGTGGCCGCCAGGACAACGCCTGCCGACGTGATGACGCCACCGGTGACGCCGAGGCCGCGGAGGATCCCTGGCCGGGTGCCGTGCTTGAGCGATTCCTCGCGCACGCGGCTCATCAGGAAGATGTTGTAGTCCACGCCGAGCGCCACCAGGAATACGAAGCCGAACAGCGGAACCGTGGCGTCGGCACCCGAGAATCCGAAGATCCCGTTGAAGACCCATGCGGAGACGCCCATCGCCGCGCCGTAGGACAACACCACGGACAACACCAGCAGCACGGGGGCCACCACGGACCTGAGCAGGAGCATCAGGATGAAGAGGATGACCACCAGCACGATCGGAATAATCACCACCAGGTCCCGCTGGGCGGTGGTGTTGGTGTCCAGGGCGGTAGCCGTGATGCCGCCCACCAGCGCTTCGGAATCCACTTCCTTCAGTGACGTCCGCAGTTCCTTGACGGTCTCTTCCGCCTCGAGCGAGTCCGCCGCGGAGCTGAGGGTCGCGTTGATGAGTACCCGCCCGTCGCGGACGGCCGGGTCAGCCGGCGCTCCCGGAGCCCCGGTGACGGGAATGTTGCCTTCGGCCAGGAGGTAGGCGTCGCTGACGCCGTTGGTTGCCTTGACCTCGTCCAGCACCTGCCGGGCACTGCCTTCGGAAGCCACCACGACGGCGGGGCTGCCGCTGCCGGCGTCGAAGTGCCGCGCCAGCGCTGCCTGGCCGTCGACGGCGTCGGACTTGGCCAGGATGACGTCGGTCTGCGGAACACCGTTGGCTTTCAACTGCGTGATGCCGATCGAAGCGACCGCAAGGAGCAGGACGGAGGCGACCCATACGATGCGCGGCCGCTTGGAAACCAGCGAACCCACACGGCGCCACAGACCCTTTTGCCCCTCAAGTCCGGTGACCAGCTCAGGTTCGCGTTCGTCGTCGGGCAGTAGCTTGGGCCGGAAGGGCCAGAAGGCGGCGCGGCCCAGCAAGGCCATGAAAGCAGGGAGGAGGGTCAGTGCCGCCAGGAGGGCGCATACGATCCCGGCCGCGGCCACAGGCCCGAGGCCCTTGTTCGAGTTCAGGTCGGAGAAGAGGAGGCAGAGCAGCGCGATGATGACGGTTGCGCCGGAGGCCAGGATCGGTTCGAACGACGCCTTCCACGCGGTGAGGACTGCCTGCGTTCGGTTGGTGGTGTGGGTCAGCGCCTCGCGGAACCGGGCAACGTAGAGGAGCGCGTAGTCGGTTGCCGCGCCGATCACCAGGATGGAGAGGATGCCCTGGCTCTGGCCGTTGAGCTGGATCCAGCCTGCCTTTGCCATGCCGAAGACCAGCAGGATGGCTGCTGACAGCGCAAAGACCGAGGTCAGCAGCACGGCGATCGGCAGGACCACTGAGCGGTACACCAGGAGCAGGATGATGAACACCGCGCCGAGGGCCACCAGGAGAAGGATGCCGTCGATGCCGCCGAAGGCGTTCACGAGGTCCGCTGTGAGGCCGGCGGGTCCGGTCACGAAAGCCTGCATGCCATCGGGCGCGCCGGGCTGGACCACGTCGCGGAGCTCCTTGACCTTCTCGCGCAGCTCATCCGAGGACGCAATGGGGACGATGAACTGGACAGCTTTGCCGTCTTCCGACGGAATAGGGCCCACGACGGCGCTGCCCAGCTTGAGTGCCTCAATGTCGGCCTTCAGCTTGGCTGCTTCGCCGAGCTGCGCGGGTGTGAAGGCTGAGTCGTTCTCGATGATGACGACGCCGGGAATTTCCTCGGAGTCGCGGAACTTGGCTTGCCACTCCGCTGCGGCGGTCGCTTCAGCGCTTGCAGGCAGGAACGATGCTTGGTCGTTCGAGGAGACTTCGTCGATCCGGCCGAACGTCGGTCCACCAATGCCCGCGATGCCGAGCCACGTGATGACGAGCACCACCGGCACTAACCATCTGAGCCAGAAAGGCACCTTCGATGTCATGAGTCCTTCTTCCAGGGAGGGGTGGGCGGGGTTACTATTTATTAGACAATAGAGTATCTCCATGGTGGAACTATTCCAATCCTCTGATTCGGAAATACCTCGCAGGTCCGGAGCGGGAGTAGTATCCGGAAGGCGGCAAACATGAAAGCAGGAGGGTGAGCATGGCTGAGACTTGGGCCGAACACCCCCATGGTGCTGACGAGGCCACGGAGCCTCCGCAACCCGGGGCCATGCCCGGCGGGCCGCCCGGGCCCGGGGCGCAACCGGACGGGTCCCCGCCCGGCGGGCCGCCTCAAGGTGGGCTGACGCAGGACCTCGTGCGCGTTCTGCAGGATTTCACCCTCGAGGCCAACCACTACGTGGACGCGGCCGGAGGGCGAAAGGAGATGCACCGCACCGACCTCAACGCCCTGGCCGTGATCATGCGCCACTCGGCGGCAGGCCGCGTAGTAACCCCCGGGGTTCTCCGCAGCGAGTTGCGGCTGAGCTCGCCCGCCACCACGGCGCTGGTGGACCGGCTCCATGCATCCGGTCACCTGACCCGCGAGCGCCTGGGCTCCGACCGCCGGCAGGTCCAGCTGCACATGACTCCCAAGGCCTACCAGGATGGCAGCGCCATGTTCCTTCCCCTCGCCCTGCGGATGGGCAAAGCGATGGGAGCCTACACTCCGGAAGAGTTGGAGTTGGTGCAGCGCTTCATGAAGGACATGGTGGAAGCCACCATCGCAGCGCGCCACGAAGCAACCCACCCACCCCACCCCGAACCCACCCAACCACCCCACCCCGCACCCAAGTAGCGCTCAGGCGGCGCTGCCGCACCGTGGTGTTAGAAAGTGTTCTCACGGTGGGAGTGGTCTGTTGTTGACGGGGGTGGCGGGGGATCATGGGATTGTCTGCTGTGGTTGAGGCCGTGCGACCTTGGTGCCTTAGAGCCCGTCAAGTAGCGTGACCCGGAGGACTCCACGGGCGCCGTGGATTGTTGCTTTGAGCACGAGTGTTAGATTCCTGATTTTTTCAATCCTCCCCGCGGCAGGCACTCAACCAAAGGAGTTGCAGGGTAGGAGGATGCGATGGATATCGTGCATGAACGGGCCGCTGGGCTTGATATTTCCAAACGCGATGCGAAGGTCTGCGTTCGGATGCCAGGAACACGTGCGGGGACTTATATCTCGCGGGTAACGACCTGGGGCGCAACCACGCAAGCGATCCTGGAACTGCGGGAGTTCCTGGAGC